>NZ_JAFLNG010000008.1 GCF_017427025.1 Streptomyces sp. FH025 | reverse complement strand
GGTTCACCTCCGCCGGACGGCCGGGCCACAACGGATCGGCGACAGCCGATCCCACGCTGACCGTCCCCAGGCGCGGGCGCGCGCAGGGTGGTGCCGCTGCGCCCCCTGGGGACGGTCAGCTTCGAGCCCCACGCAACGACCGACCGCGATGGCCTGCGGCACCGACAGGCCGGAAAGGCACAACCCTGATGCGCTCCACCGACCACACACTGGCAGTAGCCGACGCAGGCCAGACGTCTCCTGATGAGGGTCCCCTTGAGCACCAGATCCCGGTTGTGGAGGATCCGCGGGTGCGCCCCTGCGGGCACTGCCCCGACCTCCCGTCGGAGGAGCGCGAGGTGATGGTGCTGCTCGCCGGGGACCTCAACGTTGTAGAGATCGCCGAGCGCACCGGCGCCTCCGACTACGGGGTCCGAACTCGCCTCAAGGAGCTGGGGCAGCGGCTCGGGGCGGCGACCTCCCCGCAGATCGTCGACATCGCCTGCCGGACGGGACTGTTGATCCCGCAGCGCGCCGTGCTCAAGACACCGATCTCCGTATCCGCGTTGACCTCGTTCCAGGCCCTGGCGGAGGGCGGCACTCGCGCATGGATCGCCAGGCGCAAGAAGGTCTCGGAGGGCACGGTCGCCACCCATCTGGCGGCCGTCCGGTCCCGGATGCGCGCCTCGTGGAATGCGGCAGCGGTCTACAGGTTGCACGGTGTGGAGCCCGCGGTCCTGAGGGCCACCACCCCGCCGTGCCCGGTCTGTGGCGTCGGGGAAGCGGAAAGGTGAGTACGCCATCACCGGCGGCCGAGGACCAAGCCTCCGCCGTCGCGACCTATGCGGGCATCCCGGTGCTCCTGCTCATCGGGCACCCCGGCATACCCACGATCTCCGCCGCAGTCGGTACCGGCCAGCCGTGCCGCTACACCTCCACCACCGTCGTCTACGAGGACGGCCTGCGCGCCGAGGTCCACGCGCCCGGCGGCCCGACGCCGGAGGAACTCGTGCTCCGCATGCTGCCCGGCGCCGCGAAGCTATGGCCCGCTCTCCTGGCCACGCCCGGCGAAATGATCTGGGGCACCGAGACCAGCTACGGCGGCCTGACGGCGCGCGCCGGGATCTGGAACGGCTGGACGCTGTGCCACCTGACCCGCGATGAGTACGGTCGGGGGCGCCTGCCGGCGCTGCGCCTGGTCGGCGTTGAATCCCTTCCCACCGGCCGTCCTGGGCGCGACGCCGCCTCTGGCCTGTAGCCGGGTGGACCACCTACGTCGGCAGGCCTGCAAGGGACCTGCCGCGGATCGCCGTGGCCGCGCCCCGGCGAGCGACATCGCGCTCACGCGCGTTTGCACCGCACGCACCACCCATGGCGGCCGTCCGGGTTAGGGCCGCACCCCCATCAACTGTCCATCTCGCACCAGGAGTTCAACCATGCGCGACCCGTCAATCGAGGAGCACGCCTTCCTCAGCAACACGCGCACCGCAGCGCTCACCCGACCCGACGGCACGATGAACTGGTTGTGCCTGCCGACCTTCGCCTCCGGTGCCGTGTTCGCGAGTCTCCTCGGCACCCCCTCGAACGGCTTCTGGCGAGTCGGCCCGGCCATGTACACCAGTGCGCCGCCCGAGAGCCGGCGTCGTTACGTCGGAGACACCCTCACGGTCGAACAGACCTGGGACACCGGCAGTGGCGTCCTGGAGGTGACCGACTTCCTGCCCGCCCCGGACGCCAGCGGGGACGCGCCGCCGACCGTCGTGCGCGTCGCCACCTGCCGCAGCGGCATGGTCCGCCTGGCCTCCGAGTTTCAGCCCCGCCTCGGCTACGGCTCCGTCACCCCCGGCCTGCAGTACGTCGGCCACGGCACACCCCGGCTGCGCGTGACGGCTGGCAGCGACACCTACTGGTTGGACGGGCCCCGTCACAGTGCCGACCGCGGCAGCGCGTCCTGCGACATGCCGCTGAAGGCCGGGCAGAGCATCGTGTTCGCGCTGACGTGGACGCGTACCGGGAGCCCGGCGCCCGCCCGGTTGACGGGCACCACCGTGCTGGAGGAGACCCAGCGGTACTGGACGCAGTGGGCATCCGCCTGCACCTACGACGGCCCGCACCGGGACGCCGTCCTCCGGTCGGCGCTCACCCTCAAGGGCCTGTGCGATGTCGGCGGCGCCGCGGTCGCGGCCCCAACCACCTCGCTGCCCGCGCCCATCGGCGGCGAGCGCAACTGGGACTACCGGCACACCTGGCCGCGCGACACCGCGTGGATGATGCAGGCCCTCCTGTCGCTGGGATACACCGAGGAGCCCACCGCCTACCGGAACTGGCTGACCACCCACATCGACCCGGATGGCCCCAAACCCCTTTACAGCCTCGACGGCGGGCCCGTCCCGGCCGAGGAGACCCTGCCCCACCTGTCGGGCTACCGCGGTTCCACGCCGGTGCGGGTCGGCAACGCCGCCGCCGAACAACATCAGCTCGACGTGTACGGCGAACTCGCCGACCTGCTCGCGCAGATGGACGACGCAGACATCCCGCCCTGCCCCGACGCCGACCGCCTGCTGCTCGCCATCGCCCTCAACGTCGAGGCACTGTGGGAGCAGCCCGACGACGGGATGTGGGAAAGCCGAGGCACACGCCGCCGGTACGTCTCCTCCCTGGTGTGGGCCTGGGTCGCCCTTGATCGGGCCGCCCGCGTGCTGGAACGCCACGGGGCCGCCGACGAGGAGACCCTGCTGCGCCTGGCGACGGTCGCCGGCACCGTCCACGCGGAGGTGTGCGCCAAGGGCTACGACGCGCAACGCAACACCTTCACCCAGTACTTCGGCAGCCAGGACCTGGACGCCTCGCTCCTGCACATCGCCCGCGTCGGTTTCCTTCCGCCGGACGACAAGCGGGTGATCGGGACCGTCGAGGCAGTGGAACGCGAGCTCTCCGTCGGTGGCGGCCTGCTCCTGCGTTACCCAACCCACGCTGACGCCGCCGACAACGTGGACGGACTGGCCGGCCACGAGGGGGCGTTCTTGGCCACGGCGTTCTGGATGGTCGAAGCCCTTGCCCTCATCGGCCGGGGCACCGATGCCCGTGAACTGCTCGACCGCCTCCTCTCGGTGCGCAGCGATCTCGGCCTCCTGGCCGAACAGTACGACCCCGCCGAAGAAGTTCACCTCGGCAACTACCCGCAGGGCCTGTCGCACGACGGCCTGATCCGCGCTGTCCTGGCCATCAACACCCAGGGCTCCGTCCCTGCTGGCGCCGACGAACTGGTGCTCGCGGCCGCGGAGTCGTAGTGGAGCAGCAGGAAGTCACCAACCGCATCACCGGGCAGGTCGGCACCGCAGTCATGGCCGGCACCATCAACGGCGGCATCCACATCCAGCCCACGCCGCCACCGCCGAGCCCACCGCGCCAACTCCGTGCCGTACCGCGAGTCTTCACCGACCGGGCCGAGGCGTTGGACGCGTTGAACGCGACGAGATCACCCCTCCCGGAGGGCACCGCCCCGGTCATCGTGATCCACGGTGACGCCGGAGTCGGCCGACGCACGCTCGCCGCCCGATGGGCCAGGCAACTGGCCGACGAGTTCCCCGACGGCCAACTCGTGGCTCCGCTCTCCGGCGGACCCACCGGTCGGTACCCACCAGTCGCCGAGATCGTGCGACGACTGCTGGGTTCGCTCGGGCTCGGCGTCACCACACCGCTCCCCGGGCACACCGACGACCTCCTGGCACTGTGGCGGTCGGCGACGGCCAGCCGACGGCTCTTACTTGTGCTCGAGGAAGCCACCACCGACCAGGGCGTGGTTCCGCTGGTGCCCGCCAACCCGGGCTGCCTCATCGTCGTCACCAGCCGCACGGTACTGCCCGCCCTCGCCGCTCATGGCGCACATCATCTCCACCTGTCGCCACTCGCGCCCGGGCACGCCCTCGTGCTGCTGCGCCGCATCATCGGCGAGAAGCGAGTTGCCGCAGAGCCGCACGCCGCGGTTCGCCTTGTAGAAGCCTGCGGCGGCCTGCCGTTGGCGCTCGGGCTCGCCGGTGGAGAGCTCGCCCTCAACCCGGCCAGAACACTGACCGACCACGTTGAACTGTCCCCGCCCCAACCAGGAGCGCTCTCCGTGACGATCACGAACGCCATCGACCAAATGCCCGACGAACAACGGCGGCTGCTCGCCGACATCGCTCAGCTGCCCGCACCGGACCTGGACGGTCACACCGTCGCTGCCTCCACCGCCACGCCCGTCAGCCGGACAACGCGCCTGCTGGAAGAACTCTCCGCCCGGCACCTGCTGGACCGCACCGGTGATGTTGCGGGTCGGGGCCCGGTGTACGCGATCCGCCCCGAGGTGGCCGACCGCGCCCTGGCGCTCAACGAGCGAGCCGGCACCGGTACGACGGTCGTCCAGCGGTACCTGGACTTCCTGACCGCCACCGCCTACGAGACCGGGCGGATCCTGACTCCGCACCACCGTGTCCTGGAACACAGCAGCCGACACGAACCTGCGGAGCCCGTGCGGTTCGCCGACGACACGAGCGCCCTCGGTTGGCTGGAGGTCATGGCCTCCGCGTTGCTCCCGGCGCTCGACGCCGCCACCAAGCACGGCGAACACAGGGCCGCGACCTGCGTTGTGCACGCGGCGTGGCCGCTGTTCCACTACACCCGCCGCTACGAGGAACTGTGGATTCCCGCCCACCGGCAGGGCTTGGCCGCTGCCGAACGGTGGGGCGACACCATGGGCATCCGCGAGATGCTGTCCACGCTCGCCGCTGGCCTGCGCGGCATGCGCTCCTACGACGAGGCGATCAGCTGCTTGCGACGCGCACTCACCCTGGCGGAGGGCGACCTCGAGGGAATCGCCCAGTACACGAGCGGGATCGGCGCGTGTCTGCATGCCGATGGGCGCTACGCCGAGTCCATGCCGCACCTCGTCGACGCTGCCGCCCGCTACGAACGGCTCGGCCGCGCGCGTGGCCAAGGCCTCGCCCTGATCCTCATCGGGTCGGCGCACGCCCGCCAGGGCGAGCCGGCCACCGGGGTACCGGTGCTTCAAGAGGCCCGCATGCTGCTCTCCGCTCTGACTGACCCGGACCTGGTGAACGCCGCGCGAGCAGAGGCGTTCCTCGGGGAGGCGCACTCTCTCGCGGGGGAGCACGACCTCGCGGCGGCTGCACTCGTGCAGGCCCTGGAGCAGTTCCGCTCCTTCGGAGTGCCGTACTGGACCGCGCACGTCATGGAGTTCCTGGGCCAGGCCGCGATCCGGGGCGGCCAGCGCAAGAGCGCCCTGGAGTGGTACGGCACCAGCCTCGACCACTACACCGAGCTTGCCAGCCGTCACGACATCGCTCGTCTCCAGCGCCGCATCAGCGCCGTGCCTGGCCCCGCGGCGCAGCTTGGAGGCTGACCGATGAGGACCGTCTTGCGTCACCGCCCCGGCCTGCTGTGGGGCCCGCGCCTGCAACGGGCACGCCGTGCGAAGCCGCTCAGGGGCCAGGTCCAAGCCGTGGTGCCGTCCGTGGAGAAACGGGCCCCGCGCCGTCCGGTCGAGGGAGGCGACGACACGAGAGCCGCGCTCACGTGGGGCGCGCAGCGCCTCGAAGCCCTGGACGTGGCATCCGGGCCGCGGCCGGAGCTGACAGGCGACCAAATTCGGCTGCTGATCGGCTACATGAGCGGGCTGACGTACGAGGGGCTCGGGCGTCTGGCCGGTACTAGTGCGAAGCAGGTGAACTTCGTCCTCCGTCGGATTAGCGCCCTCCTGCGGATGAAGGGGCGGCTCCAGACCATGTTCGCGGTGCTGGCGCGCGAGTACGTACAGCCTGAACAGGTCGTACCTGCGGGAGTTTCGCGGGACAAAGTGTCGCTGCCCGCCGATACCGTCGCCCTGCTCACCCTGCTCGCCAGCAATGTGAGCCAGGAGACCGCTGCTGCCAAAGTCGGTATCAGCTTGCCCCAAAGCCAGTACCTTCTGCTGTACGCCCGTGTCGCGCTCTCTGCCAAGAGCAGCCAGCAAGCCGTCGTGATCGCTGCGGTTCTCGGCATCATCACCGTCCCGGGCGTGCCGACGTATGAGGCCCCTGGCGTTGCAGCAGCTCCGCCGGGTGACGAGGCGCGAGAGCCAACCTGCGGCTGACGAACGCCGGTGGCGGTCCGGAGCGACACAAGCTCGGGCCGCCACTTACTGTCCACCCTCGCCACCAACCGGCACGGGGAGGACGCGGTGGAGCTGATTGTCACGGCCGAGGAGATTGCCCGTCGCCTCGGCATCACCGTTCCGCTCGGCGAGGACAATCGGCTGCGCATCGAAACCGCCATCGAGGACGCGCAAGACGCCCTCATCGGACACCTCGGCCGGCCGCTGCTGCCCGCGCAGTACACCGAGAGCGGTGTCCGCGCCGGGGCGGACGGCTGGGTGCTCCACCATGCCCCCGTCATCGCGGTGACCTCCGCAGTCCTGGACACGGGCACGTCGGCGGGCCCCTTCGGCACGCCGACGTACACCGTCACCTACACCGCCGGGATCGACGCCCGCGCCGACCCGCAGACCGCCCCGCTGCGTCTGTGGGTCCGCGCGACGGCGTGCCACCACCCGCTGCTGGCGGACGCGCCCGCGCGCCGGCGCCGCGTCGCTTCCGCCTCCGTGGAGGGCCAGTCGGTTACCTACGACACTGCGGCCGAGCCGCCGCTGGTGCTCGCGCCGCCGGACCTCGCCACGACCGACCGGTGGCGGCTGCGCGGCCGCCGGGTCTACCAGGCCCCGACGAGGCCGAACCCGCCCGGGCTCACGATCCCCGGACACTTCGGCTCGGGTGGGCTGTGATGGCGGTCCTGCTGGCCGACCGGCAGCTCGGTGTCCGCACGCGGGGTACGCCCGTCCTGGACGCGCACGGCGCGGAGGTGACCGGGCTGCTCGGCCCGCTGCGGGGACCGTGGCCAGGCCGCGCCGTGCCGCAGTCCGACGGCACGTGGCACCTGGCCCTGGACGTGCGGGCCGGCACCCTGTTGGTCGGCGATGTCGTGGTGGAGCCGTCCACCGGAACTGAGTGGACCGTCCTTGTCGCCGACCAGTTGGCGAACACCGACGACCCGGCGCTGGCCTACGCGCGGATCAAGGCACGCGCCCGCGTCTTGGACGGCACCCGGCCGGAAGGGCACCCGTGATGGCCCGCCTCGAACTGCCCTCCGACATCGCCCGCCGCCTGGCCCCGCTGATGCTGCGGCACACTCAGCGCCTGGCCGGGGAAGTGGAGGAGGAAGCCCGGCGGCGGGCCCCGGCGGCCAAGACCTGGCACGCGCAGGAAGACGGCCGCGCGCGGCCCAGCCACCAGGCCGCCGACGGCCAGACCGTGCCGGCGCCGCTTCCCTTCTCCGTCGGTGACACCACACTCTCCGGGCCCCGCGACCCCGACGGCCCGGTGGAGGAGACCGCGGGGTGCCGGTGCTCGGTCACCGAGGACCCGGAAGCCGTCGCCGTGACGATCTCGGCGGGCAAGGCCGCCATCGACGGCACGCGTACCCGGGCGGAAGTCGTCTGCGACTTCCCGCGTGCCGCCGAGGCGGAGTTCGCGCACGGCGACGGCACGCACTTCATGAGCGGTGCCGCCTCCCAGGTCGCCGCCCGGCACCGCTGACCCGCCGCACCGGACCTGGGCCAGCGAAAGGCCCGGTACGGCGGGGCGGACGGTAGCGGTCGCGCCCTGCTTTCCTTCGCCGGTCACCCCCTACCGCCTGAAGGAGTCGACATGGCCCAGCCTGACCGCGTCCGCATCGTTCTCGCCCATCACTTCAGCCGGGACGGCGAGCAGCTGCTGCCCGGCGACGAGATCGAGGTCCCGCATCACGAGGCCCAGCAGCTGATCGGCGCCGGGTACGTCGCCGACGTGGACCCCACCGACTCGGCCGCGGTCGCCAAGGCCCTCGCGCCGGTCGAGAGCAAGCCGGCCCTGGCCAAGCCGACGTCGAACAAGGCGGCAGGGCAGGCGAGTGGGTGACCTGGCCGCCCTCGACCCTGAGGAATTGGCTGTCGCCTGGCTGTCGGGGCACGCCGAGCTGACGAGGACGCTCGGTGGGCCCAGGCGGGTCGGGGCCCGCAATACCCCGCCTTACCCCCGCATCCGCATCACTCAGGTTCCCGGCGGCTCCGCCCCGGGCTGGCGCTGGACCGCCACCTTCCACCTCCAGGTCGAAGCACTCGGCGACCTGGACCGCTCGACTCCCCGCCCCCTGCTGCGCCGGGCATTCGCCACCGCGATCAAGGCCCTGCACGAGCTGGCCGAGCAGGCCGCCGTGCCGGGCCGGCCGGTGGTGACCGCTGTGCGGGCGCTGTCGGCTGGAGGGTGGTTGCCGGAGCCGACCGGCCAGGCCCGGTACGTCGCCGTGCTCGCCGTCACCGCGCACCCGCCGGTCGGCTGAGGGGGTATTGCGCGATTTGTGCGACAGCCCCACGCGCGGTGACGGCGCGACGCTACCGCTCGGCGCGGCCTACGGTCCGGCTCGTCCCTGGCGCCCACGTTGAGGAGGATTGGTGCCCGCGGAGAGCCTGTTCGTAGCCCAGATGGCCCGTCTGTACCTGGCGGCGCCGGGTACGGTCGCGCCCACGGACCCGGTGGCGGCGATGCCCGCCGGGTGGAAGGAGGCCGGGCTGTTCAAGCCGGGTTCGTTGGAGTGGAACACCGACCCGAAGTTCGAGGAGCTCAAGTCCCACCAGCTGCGGTATGCGGCCCGCACCATCCAGACCGAGGACGCCGCGACCATCAAGGTCGAGCTCCAGGAGTGGAACGCGGGCAACATCATCGCGACGTACGGCGGCGGCGAGGTCACGAGCCTCACCCAGGGCGGCAAGACCTTCTACCGGTTCAGCCCCCCGAAGGTGGGCGGGCGCAAGCAGTTCGCGGCGGTCGTGGAACTGGTCGACGGGGCCCGGCACTACCGCCGGATCGTGCCGCTGTGCGACCAGGTCGCATCGGTGAACCAGAAGTACCCCAACGACTCGGAGAGCACCCTGCCGTTGGAGCTGAAGGTCGTCGGCGGGGAGGGAGCGGACCCGTGGTACGACCTGACCGACGACCCGGGATTCGCCCCGGCTGCGCCGTGAACTTCCTTCGCCAGTAGTCGGTTTGGGGCTGTGCCCATTCACAGCCTGTGCGCCTACTGTGGATCACGTCGGGCAGCCCTCTCCCCCCCTGGGGCCGCCCGACCCCGCGATGCCCTGGTCCCGCCCCTGGCCGGGGCATCGCCATGCGTGCACCCCTGAAGGCCGCAGGTCTTCGGTCGGCCCGTGTGCCGTCCCGGGGCTTGCCGTCCTCGGGGCGACGCTAACTGCCTTCGGCTCCTACGGTCTGCGGCGTTCCGTTGCCGACAGACCGAGGAGCCGACATGGTCGGGATCGACCTGGACGCCGCCCGTGAGCGCCGTCTGGCCGCCGCTGCCGAGAAGGCGCGCGCCGCCAAGGCCGAATACACCGTCGGTGAGGAGCCGGTGATCTTCGGCGGCACCACCGTGGCGACGCTGCCGGCCGAGCTGCCGCTCGCGGTGTGGGAGCCGCTGGTCGGCATCCCGTACCTGCCGCTGCTGCTGCGTTCCCTGGTGGAAGCCGCGCAGGCGCAGGGCGACCAGCAGACCGAGGCCGCGAGCCTGATCGTGGACGTGCTCGGCTCGGAGCCGACACTGCCGTCCGACCTGCTTGCCGCGGCCGCCGAGATGGGTCGCCGTCTGCTCGGCGAAGACGGGTTCGCCCGGCTGATGGAGCAGCGCCCCAGTCACCCGGACATCTTCGAGCTGGTGCGCGCCGTCTGGGCGAAGTACTTCCCGGGTGGCAGCCTGGGGGAACTCATGGGGCCGTCCGAGTCGCTTTCGAGCGCTGGGACGACCTCGAGGCCGACTTCCAGCGCTTCTACCGGCTTGACGCCCGCGGTGTCTGGCGACGGCCCGGTGACCCTGGATTCGTCGGCACCCGACGCCTCCTGACCCTGATGCGGGGGCTGCCTGCTGAGGCCCTGCTGCGCCGGGACGGCGCGGAGGTCGGTGCGGATCGCTGGGGGCTGACGCAGGAGCTGCTGGCGCAGCTGGTCGAGCTGGTGTCGGTGCTGGCGGCGGAGCACCGACTGCGCCGGCCGGTCGAGCTGCCGCGCCCGGCCTACCTGAGCGCCGGCCGTGCGCGCGAGCGGGACGGCAAGGGCATGGCCCGGGCGGTCGCCGTGCTGCGCCGCAGCGGGAAGGCAGCCGGTCGTGGCTGAGGAGATCGACTCCGGCCGCCTCGTGGTGGAGGTCGTCGCTGACTCGGCGGGGTTCGCGACGGACGCGAAGGCCCGCGTTGACGCGGCGGTGCGTAACCTGCGGGCCAAGATCCGGCTGGACCCGGACGCCTCCGGGCTGCGCGAGCGTGTCGAAGCCGCCGCGCAGGCCACCCGCGCCCGCATCAAGGTCACGGTCGATGTCGACGTTGCCGGGCTGCGCCAGCGCGTCCAGACAGCCGCGCAGGCCGCCCGCGCCCGCATCAAGGTCGCCGTCGACCCGGACACCTCCGGGCTGGCGGAGAAGGTGCGGGCGGCGACCGCCCGCGCCGCGTACGTGCGCGTCGGGGTCGGCCTCGACACTGGCAACCTGCGTCAGCGCGTGCGGGCCGCCGCCGAAGCGGCAGCGGCCACGGTCAAGCTCGACCTCGACGTTGAGACGGCCGGGCTGCGCGCCCGGGTCAGGGAGGCGCTGGCCGGCCTGGCGGTGCGCGTGCGGGTCGACGTCGACACCGCCGCCGCGACCACCCGCCTCGCGGCGTTCCGCGCGGCCGCGTCGCGGCCGGTCAACGTCCCGCTCAACGCCCGCGGTTCCGCCAGCGGCGGTGAGTCCGGGGGGTTGCTCCAGGCCGCCGAGGGCTTCGGCTCCACCGTCGCCGGGCTGGCCCGCCTGCCCGCGATGGTCTCCGGGGCGCTCGCCCTCGGTCAGGCCCTCACCCAGGTTGCCGCCGGGCTGTTCGCCGTCGGTTCGGCGGCGGGCCCGGCGGTCGGGCTGCTCGGTGCCCTGCCCGGCGCGGCGGGCGCCGCCGTCCAGGGCCTGGGTACCCTGCTGGCCGCGTTCTCCGGCATCGGCGCCGCCGTCAAGGCGCTCGGCCAGGCGGACAAGCAGTCCGCCGGGGCGTCGTCCGCCTCCGCGCAGGCCCGGCAGGCCGCCGCCGACCGGGTGGCGGACGCGCAGCGCCGGCTCGGCACCGTCCAGCGCGACAGCGACGAGCAGGCCCTGCGGGGAGCCGAGCAGGTCGCGCAGTCCCGGCGTCGGCTGGCCGATGTCCAGGAGCGGGCGGCGGCGCAGGTAGCCGCCGCCGACCGGCAGCTGGCGGCGGCGGAGCTCACGGTTACCCGCGCGCATCAGGCCGCCGCGCAGGCGCAGCAGGCGCTGAACGACGCCCGGCAGGCCGCGCAGCGCACCCTGGAGGACCTGAACCGGGACGCGGCCCGAGGGCCGCTGGAGGAGCAGAAGGCGTTGCTCTCGCTGGAGCAGGCCCGTTCGCGGCTCAACCAGGTCAACGTCTCCCCGTTCTCGTCGGAGACGGACCGGCGCGAAGCTCAGATCGCCTACCAGGAGGCGGTCAACCAGCTCGAGGACGTCCGCACCCGCAACAAGCGGCTCGCCGAGGACGTCAAGAAGGCCAACCGGCAGGGCGTCGAGGGCAGCGACCAGGTCACCTCCGCGAAGGAGCAGCTGGCCCGCGCCCAGGAGGCGGAGCAGGACGCGGTCCGGGGTGTCCAGGACGCCGAGGAGCAGGCCTCCCGGGCCCGCGTCGAGGCGGTGCGCGAGGTCCAGGACGCGCACACCGCGCTGGACAAGTCCGTCCGTGAAGCGCAGCGCCAGCAGAAACGTTCCGCCGAGCAAGTAGCGGACGCGCAGCGGGACGTTGCCCGCGCGCTGCGGGACCAGTCGCAGGCGCTCAACAGCACCAGCAGCGCCGCCAACACGGCCGAGGAGGCGCTCAACGCGCTCTCCCCGGCCGGGCAGCGCTTCGCGCGGTTCATCTCCGGCACGGTGCAGCCCGCCCTGCGCGGGCTGCGGGACACCGCGCAGGAGGCGCTGCTGCCTCCGCTGGAGAGGGGGATCGGCCGGGCCCTGAGCCTGCTGCCGATCTTCAACCGGGCGATCGGCGACACCGGGCAGGTGCTCGGCCAGGCTGCCGAGCGCGGCGCGGAGATGGCCACGTCCGGGCCGTGGCGGGCGGACCTGGCGCAGGTCGCCGCGACCAACACGCGGGTCATCGGCTCGCTGGCGGGCGCCGGCCTGAGCGCGGCCGACGGCCTGCGCAACATCACGGTCGCCGCCTCGCCGCTGCTGGAGCGGCTGGCCCGTGGCACCGAGCGCGGCTTCGCCCTGGCCGCCGCGTTCATCCAGGCCCGCCGTGACGGCGGCCAGCTCGAAGGGTTCTTCCAGCGCGCTGGGGACACCGGGGCGCAGCTGTGGGGCATCCTGCGGGACATCGGCCTCGGTGTCCTGAACATCGGGCGCGCCGCTGCCCCCGCCGGGCAGCAGCTCCTCAACTCGCTTTCGGTCGCCGCGAGTTCCTTCCGCACGCTCACGGGTGAAGGCGAGACGCAGGCCAAGCTCGCCGGGTACTTCGCCAACACCGTCCCCGTCCTCCAGGAGGTCGGGCGGCTGGTCGGCGCCCTCGGGGTTGCCTGGTTCAACTTCACCAACAACCCGGCACTCGCGCCGCTGATCGCCCGGCTGCGTACCGAGGTCCTGCCCGCGGTCACGCAGCTGGCGGGAGCGCTGGGCAACGGTCAGTTGTGGGACCAGCTCCTCGGGCTGCTTAACTCCATCGTCGGCATCGCCGCCCAACTCGGCGGCCTCGGCGCCACCTTGTCCGGGTTCCTGTTCGTCATCCAGGCCGTCGCCTCCGCTGTGCAGGTGCTGCTGTCGATACCCGGCATGGGCGCCTTCGTCTCGGCGCTACTGACGATGGCCGGCGTCGCGGGCGGCATCATGTTCGTCGCCAACGCGATCGGCGCCGTGCGCGGCGCCCTGACCCTGCTGTCCGCCAACCCGATCATGCTGATCGTCGCCGCCGTCGCCGCCGTCGTTCTCGGCCTCGTGATGGCCTATCAGAAGGTCGACTGGTTCCGTAACGCCGTCAACGGCGCGTTCAGCGGACTCGCCGACGGGGTGCGCTTCGCGCTCGACAGCATGGTCTCCTTCGCGACCTGGTCCTGGGGCAAACTGTCGGGGATCTTCGCCCCGCCGATCCGCTTCCTCGTCAACACCGTGTACGACGGCGGAATCCGCAAGGCCTGGAACTGGATCGCCGACAGCTTCGGCCTCGGCAAGCTGCCGTCGTTCACCGTCGGCTTCGCCCGAGGCGGCGTCGTGCCCGGCTACGCGCCCGGCCGCGACACCGTGCCCGCCATGCTCAGCCCCGGCGAAGGCGTACTCGTGCCGCAGGCCGTACGCCAACTCGGCGGAGAAGGCGGCATCACCGCCCTCAACGACGCCGCCCGCGCCGGGCGCCTCGCCGACGCCGGGGCGCCCGTGCAGGGCTTCTTCCTCGGCGGCCTCGTGGACGGCGCGGTCGACCAACTGCGCGGCTGGGCCGCCGGCGCCCTGGCCAGGGCCCTCACCCCGGTGCGGGGCTGGTTCAACTGGATGCCCGACACCGCGTGGGGCAGCATGCTGCGCGGCATGGTCAACCGGGCCGTGGACGGCGTGCTGGCCTTCGTACGCGGCTACGCCACCGGGGGAGTGGTGCCCGGCTACGCGCCCGGCCAGGACAGCGCCCTGGCCCGCCTCAGCCCCGGCGAAGGCGTCCTGACCCCGCAGGCCGTGCGCGGCCTCGGAGGCGGCGCCGCCGTCAGCGCGATCAACGCCGCCCGCGGGCAGCTCGCCGACGCCGGCCAGGGCGAGCGCATCGGCACCGTCATCTCGCCCGGCGCGATCGTGCAGTACATCACCAACCCGCTGCCCGAGACGCCGGGGGAGAGCGTCAACAACCGGCTGCGGGCCCTCGCCAGCTTCGGCCTGTTCGACAAGGAGAGCGCCTGATGGCCCGCGAACGCTGGCTGGTGGACGGCTACGACCTCACCGACGGCCTGGTGCGCGACGTCGAGTACCGGGCCGGCCTGACCGGCACCCCGGCCGTCGTCGGCGCGAACGCCACCGTGCCCAACCGCATCGGGGAGCTGTGGAGGCCCAAGCACCACGGCCCCGGCAAGTTCACCCTCGCCCTGTGGCTGGCCCCCACCAAAGGCGGCTGGCAGGACGTCGAAGCGGCATGGGACGACCTGCTGCGCGTCGTCGCCCGGCCGCACCGGCTGCTCACCTTCGAGCGGCACACCGCCGCCGGCCAGGTGCGCCGCTGCGAGGGCGAAGTCCTGTCCGCGCTCACCCCGACCCCGCTGGGCCAGAGCGGCATGCGCGTCAGCCTGGAGGTCAACGTGCCCGCCGGGTACTGGGTGTCCGCCGACACCAGCACCCAGGCGACCGCTCCCGGCACGCCCGTGCCCCAGGACCTGGCGCTGACCGAGTTCGCCGACGCCACCGCGCCCATGGAGCAGCTCGCCTACCTGCTCTCCGGGCCGATCACCGCTCCGACCGTCACCGACACCACCGACGGAACCGGCGACTCGTTCACCTACACCGGGCAGATCGGCGCCGGACAGACCCTCACCGTGGACGCCGCCACCTGGCAGCTGACCGGCGGTGGCGGCTTCGTCCCCGACCCGGGGCGCCTGACCAACACCGGGCCCGCCTTCCTGCGCCTGGCCCCCGGCCGGCCCGGCAAGCCGCCGAGCGTGCGCCTGACCGGCACCAACACCGGGCCCACCACCCAGCTCACCGTCACCGGCCGCCGCGCCTACCTGACCTGACCGGAGAACACCGTGGCCGTGCACCTGCGCGTCTTGAGCCCGAGCGGCAGCCTGCTCGGGCTGCTGCCCTACCCCGCCGACCTCAAGACGCAGGCCGAGCACAACGGCCCCGGCGCGCTGACCTTCACCTACCCGCGCAACGCCCCGGGCGCCGGCCTGCTGTCCGGGGACGACCCGCGGCTCTCCCTGGTCATCGACGGCGTCGAGCAGCCCGAGCGGTACCTGCTGGAGGACGACGGCGACGACCCGGCCGACGATGCGGGCGCGGCCCGGCCCATCCAGGTCGGCTGCCGGGGCGCCCTGGCCCTGCTGGAGCGCGCCGTGATCTACCCGGTCGGCCACACCCCCGGCCAGGCCGTGCAGGGCCTCGACGCGCACTTTCCGTTCGTCAACGCCACCCCCGGCGCGATCCTCGCCACCCTGCTCCAGCGTGCCCAGGCCCGCGGCGCCCTGCCGGAGATCACCTGGGACTTCACCTCCGCCGCCGACAGCGCCGGCCGCCCCTGGCCCACCACGTACACCGTCCAGTACGACGCCGGCGGCGACCTGCTCAAGACCGTCACCTCGATCACCGGCGCGGGGTGGGCCGACGTGCGGATGGAGGGCTACCGGCTGCGCGCCTACGTGCCCGACACCGTGTGCGCCACCGACCACCCCGGCATCGTGCTGTACCTGGGCCGAGACGTCCTCAAGGGCCCCCGGCAGCGCTCCCGCCGCTCGGTGCGCTCCCACCTGCTGGCCTCCGGCGACTCCGGCAACCTCGCCGAAGTCGTCAACCCGACCGCAGCCGCCCGCTACGGACGCCGCGAGGCCTTCGACGGCCGGGGCGGCATCACCGACGCCGCCACCCTCACCGAACTCGCCCGCGTCACCCTCGGCGGCATGGGCGCCGCCTCCGAGGGCTTCACGATCGAACTCGACCCGGCCGCCACCCAGCACCGGCCCGGCACCGACTACCGGGCCGGGGACTACATCCGCTACGACCAGCGGCGCACCGACCCGGCCACGCTGGAGCCCCTGCGGGTGCGCACCATCGCCACCACCTACGACGACGCCGGCCAGCCCAGCAGCAGCCTGGAACTCAACGACCTGTTCGTGGAGCAGCGCATCCGGGTGCAGCGGCAGCTGGACGCCCTCACCAACGGCTCCGCGACCGCCTCCCGCACCCCGCTGCCGCCGCTCGGCGACCGCAACGACACCGTCGCCCCCAAGGCCCCGGACACGGTGCTGCTCGGCTCCTGGGCCTACCTGGACCGGGGCGGGCAGCAGCACGCCGCGCTGGCGGTGTCCTGGCCCGCGGTGACGCACAACGCCGACGGCACCGTGTACGACGACGCCGGCGCGTACCTCGTCTCCTACCTGCTGCCCGGCCTGCGGATCGCGGGGCAGGACCCTCAGTGGTCCCCGGAGCAGACCGTCCACGGCACCATCGCCCACTACGACCAGCTCCCGGCCGGGCAGCGCGTCCGGGCCCGGGTGCGCACCGTGGACGCCTCCGGCAACTCCTCCGCCTGGCAGATGTCCGAGGAGGCGGTCCTCGCGAGCGACACGACCCCGCCGCCGGTGCCGTCCAAGCCTGCCGTCGCCCGGCTGATCGGCGGCATCCGCGCCACCTGGGACGGCCTCGGCACGCAGGGCGAGACGATGCCCGCCGACTTCGCGAACGTCGAGGTGCACATCTCAACCGCCGCCGGGTTCACCCCGACCGCCGCGACCGTCGTGGACCGGCTGGCCGGCGCCGCCGCCTCCCCCGTCACCGGCCTCGCCTACGGCACCACCTACTACCTCAAGTTCGTGGCGGTCGACCGCGCCGGGAACGCGTCCGCGCCGTCGGCCGAGGTGTCGGCCGTGCCGGACATGGTGATCGGATCCGACCTCGCCGACAAGATCCTCACCGCAGGGAAGTGGGCCGATGTCGAACGGGCCTCGCTCCAGACGAGCTTCTTCACCGGCTTCGCCACCGACGACCCCCGGTGGGTGCAGACCTCCGGCAGCACCGACGCCACCTGGCCCACCGCCGCCCGGCCCGACGCGCCCACCGGCGGCCGCGCACTCATCGCCGCCCGGACCGTGCGCTTGGAGTGGTCGGAGAACCTGCTGTGGGACCCGGCCGTGCTCTACCGCATGTCCGTGCGCCTGCGGCAGACCGCAGGCACGCCGAGCACGGTCACCATCGGCCTGATGGGCATCGCGGCCGACGGCACCACCCGCATCAACCGGCAAGGCAACAACGCCGTCGACCTGGCCTTCGCCGTGTGCGCGAACACCGCCCCGCTGGCGGCCGGCGGCGGCTGGGTGACCCTCACCGGCTTCCTCGAGGGATTCGGACCCGCAGCCGGGCCGTTCTGGACCCCCCAGCCCGACCCGCAGAAGCCCACCACCCTGCACCCCAACGTGCGCTTCGTACGCCCGCAGCTGCTGCTCAACGTCGACGGCGGCACAGCGGCTGTCACCGAGGTCGACATGTTCACCCTGGAGGCGCTGGAATTCCCGCCCAACGTCATCGGGGCCGTCCAGATCGCCGACGCCACGATCGTCGGCGCGAAGATCGCGCAGGCGACCATCCAGGACGCCAACATCGGCACGGTCTCCGCGAGCAAGCTGACCGTGGGCCAGCTCAAGGCGGACATCACGGTGTCCGCACGCATCAAGACCTCCGACACCGGCGCGAGGGTCGAGCTGAACTCCGCTGGCATCGAGGCGTGGAACGCCAACGGCGTGAAGACCATCGCCGTCTCCGCGACCACCGGCGACGTGCGGATCGTCGGCGGCCTGTCCAGCGGACCCACCGGGCAGCGCATCGAGATCAACCCCGGCGGGGGACTCCCCGAGATCCGCTTCTTCCCCACCAACGGCAACAACTACGCCTTCATCAACGCGATCGGCGGGTACAACGGCGCGGCGTACATCGGGCTCAACAGCGGCACCTTCCAGCACAACGGGCAGTCGACGGCCTACCGGCTCTACCTGACCGAGTACATCTCCGCCCTGGAGACCATCCGCACTGACACCCAGAAGCCGTGGGGCGGCGCCGTCCGGATGAACGCCAACGACGGTGCCGCACTCGTGTACGCGGTTGAGGACTCGGCCAAGGGCTACGTGGTTGCCACGCAGGGCGGCGTCCAGATCGGCCGGAACAACGACCACGGCGGCAACACCGAGCTGTGGATCGACGCCACGACCCTCCAGTACAAGGGCACCTTCCCGAACTACTGGTATTCGGAGCCGGACCGGGGGCTGTTCACCGGCACGGTGGGGATGACCAACTGGACGTCCATGTCGCTCTCCTACGGACCGACGATGCAGTCCGACATGGTGCCGATCGTCACCCTGCGGGACTGGCAAGCGGTACGGGCCTGGCAGGTCACCGCTTCCTCCACCACCGGCTTCACCACCACCCTCGCCTCCGCCAGCTCCGACGGATCCGTCGGCTTCTGGTGCTACCGCATCTGACACGAACGGGGAACAACCATGCCTGAGCAGTACCGGGTACTCGACGCGACCCGGATCAACGTGGGGCCGACGCAGTGCTGGGCCGTGCGCCAGCAACGGCCGGACGGAGACCACCACGTCACCGTCTTCCCGACCACCTCACTGGAGTGGCGGGCCGCCGAGTACGACATCGACCACACCACCCCGGACGGCATCGACATGATCCTCGACATGCTGCTCCACGAGCCGTGGATTGCGGACCCGCTGGAGCAGCGCAGCACCGATCCGGCCGCCGCGAAGGGCCTCGCCGCCGGGCAGCCGGCGCCCGTCACCCTGCACAACGCGCCCGACCGGGCCACCGCCCGCCAGGCCCACCTCGAACGGATCGCCCACGCCAAGCGGACCCGTGTCGCGGTCACGGCCGGACCCGCCGCGGGCACGCGCCGCGCGGCAGCGGCGAAGCCCGCGCCGGACCCGCTCGACATCATCCGGCGCCACCACGGCATCACCCCCGAGGGAGTGGCCGCGAAGACAGAGATCGTGGAGCAGACCCGGCGGCAACTCGCCCAGCCCCAACCACCCGCCGAGGACGAGGCGACCCGCGTCAGCCCGGACAGCTTCACCACGCCCGTGTGGGACGCCGCGGTGCCCCGGCGCGACCAGGCGCAGCACGGCGGAGAGGACACGGCATGACCGACGGCCCTACCCCCGAACAGCTCGACCGTCTGCTCAGTACCGCCGACCGCCGCCGGCTCACCCCTGCCGAAGCCGCCCTGCTCCGGACCGGCGTCCAGCACCTGCGGAAGGCGGCCGCCGGCCCCCGGCCGGCCACCAGCGACACCCCCCACCCGACGAAGTGAACGGAGCCCCGCCGCCATGGAGCACAACTCCCGGCCCATCACCGTGGACGCCGAGCCGTACATCGCCCGGCTGCGCACCCAGATGGCCGAGGCCTGGGGCCACGCGCAGGCGGCACTCGCCCTCGCCCACGAGGAGATCGCCGTACGCGCCGCGCGGGAAGCCGACCTGGAGCGGCGGATAGCCGAGCTCGAAGCCACCATCGCCGAACTGCGCGGCACCTCGACGCGACCGTAGACACCGCCGCGCCCTACCGTCCCCCGCTGTGGAACCGGACCCGGACGACCAGCAGCCTCCCGCTGGCCGACGACACCGACGGAGGACCAGATGGAGCGAGATCACCGGCTGGAAGACGGTCCGGGATTTGGCTCTGTTCCTGCTCGGAGCGGCGGTGATCGTGCGGGAGGCGTGGACGCCACCGGCCGACCCGAGCGTGATCATCACGGGCCTGACCCTCGCGGGGCTGCCCGCCGCGCTGTCAAGGGACGAACGGCCGCCGCGCGAGTAGCCCCGCGCACCGGCCTCCTGGCCCGATACCGGTTCACCGCCGGCTACCTGGCCGCCGCCGGCGTCGCGTTCGTTGCGACCTGGCCGCTCTGAGCGCCAAGCCCGCCCATCACCAGCACCAGGAGACGACTGTGACCATCCTGAACGACACCGAGGCGTGGGGCCTGCTGCTCGGCGCCGTCACTCCCTGGGCGACCGCGCTCGTCCAGCAGCCGCACTGGACCAAGCCGGTCCGCGCCGTCGTCGGGGCCGTGGCCTCCGGCATCGTCGGCATCGTCACCGTCCTCGCCCGCGGGGACATCGCCCACGCGCAGACCGCCCTGACCACCGTCGCCCTCGCCGTCGTGGCGTCCAAGACCTTCTACGACGGCCTGTGGCAGCACGCCGGCGCCGGAGCGCTGGAGCGCGCGACCGCCCCGGACCGCAGGGCCGGTTGGTAGCCGGCCCTGTGTCTGCGGCCGGCGCTACCCTAGAGTGATGATGTGGCCGCCGGGCCGACCGGCCGCTGGCTCTGGCAACAAGCCCTTCGGGGCTGTCTCCTATCAAGGGGAGCACGCGGAACCGGGCGGCGTCGCAACCCGCGGGCCCGGCGGCCACACTTCCTAATCCCCCTTCTCCGCAGCCGATTTGGCCACGTGGCGGGTGTTCCCACGCAGGCCGGGCAGGCGGGAGGGTGGCGGCAGGCAGCCACACCGGGGCCTGCGAACCCCGGTGCCGCCACGGAGACAGGAAGGCACTATCCGGTGACAACGCCCGTACAACAAAAGCCAGTTGAGGCCGAACCGATCACCCCGCTGACGGACAACCGTGCGGAGATGTCGATCCAGACGGCCGAACAGGTCCTGGAGATCACCGCTGACCAGCGGTTCTGGACGAAGGCGCAGCGGGCCGCCCTCGCCGCCATCGGCCTCGCGCAGGCCCCGACGCACGACCTCGTCGCGTTCTTCCACATCTGCAAGTCCACCGGCCTGGACCCCTTCCGCCGCGAGATCTACTACATCCAGCGCAAGCGCAAGGTGGGCAAGCAGGAGGAGCTGTACTACACCGCACAGACCGGCATCGACGGGTTCCGGCACATCGGGCAGCGCACCGGCCGGTTCATCCGGCGCGTCGGCCCCTTCTGGACCGGACCCGAAGACGACCCGAAATGGTGGATCGTAGGCGAGGACGGGATCAACCGCCGACGGTGGGTCGACGTGTGGCTCCACGACAACCCGCCCGCCGCCGCGATGTGCCGGATCGAACACCGCAGCATCGCCGGGGACGAAACGGTCACCCAAGCCGTCGCCGTGTTCGCAGAGTTCGCCGTCGGCAAGGACGAATGGCGCAACGACCCGCACACGGGTGAAGGATTCAAGACCGGCAAGCGCATCCTGACCGGTCAGTGGCCGACCATGGGCGCCCACATGATCGGCAAGGTGGCCGAAGCCCAGGCATGGCGCATCGCCTTCCCACGCGAGCTCGTGAACATCTACGAGCACGCGGAGATGGAGCAGGCCGACGCCGCTCAGCGTGAACTGGAGCGTGAGGCAGGAGCAGCGCGCCGCCGCGACGCCCGCTCCCAGGAACAGCCCGGTGTCGTCGTCCCCGGTACGGTGGTCAGCACCTCCACCACCGAGACGGCCGACGGCGCTACCGGGCAGGGGACGCCCGAGAGGGAGCCGGGCACGACCTCGGGGGAACCGGCTGGCGAGCCCCCCACCGCAGATGAGCTGCGCCAGGAACTGCGCGCCTACGCCTCCGCGATGGGCAGCACCGTCACCAAGATCACCGACCGGTGGCGGAAAGCGACCGGGATCGGCGTCAACAAGGCGACCGCCGGGCAGCTCGGCGAGTTGCTCGCCGAGCTGCGCCCCTACGTTCTGTCCGCGCTCGGATCCCACCCCGAGGCGGCCGAGCACGTCGAGGCCGGCGGGCTGCTGATCCGGCTCGACCCCGACACCACCGTGTGGAGCAGAGAGGACGCCCGCGAGGGCTAGCCCGCCCCCGCCCACTCCACCCGCAGGGCCGCGCCCCGGCCGCGCGGCCCTGCGGCCTGCCCACACGGACACCTCATGCAGCCCCTCATCGAGCAAGCCCGCACACTAGCCCGCGCCCGTCTCATCGGGCCCAGTCCGCTCCCGTGCCGCTGCGGCGCGCCCCGGCACGCGCACCGGGGACAGAAACGCTCCGGAGGCCACCCCTCCACCAACTGCGCCCGCTACCGCCGAGACCCCGCCGACGTGCTCCTCGAACGCGCCCAGGCGGCGGCCCACGCCCGGCTCGGCGACGACCTCGCGGCATCCGAGCGAGGCGGCCGCCGCCGCTCCCGGCGCCCCAAGCAGCCCGGCCAGTGGTCAATCGGCGCCTCCGACACCAGCTCCTGCCGCCGCGCGATCTGGTACCGGGAGAACCCCCCACCCGGCTACGTCCCGGCCCCTGTGGACCGGCGCGCCGCCCGGGCCGGAACCCTGATCCACGACTCGGTGTCCCGCCGCCGGCGCGCCCTCTACCCGTGGCGGCTCTACGAGCAGCCCGTCACCCTGCCGGGCCTGGACCGGCCGAGCCGCTACGACGAGTACGACCCGGTCACCGGCGTCCTGTACGACTACAAGACCGCCGGGGACTGGAAGTGGGCGCTGGTCGGCGGCGACGGCCCACCCGAGCCGGAGTGGGACCAGACGCAGCTGTACGGCCTCGCCCTGCACCTCGCTGGCGAGGTGGTGACCGAGGTGAGGATCATCTACTTCGAGCGCAAAAGCGGCAGCGACGAGGAGTTCACCCGCCCGTTCGACGAGCAGGCCGCCCGCCGGGCGCTCAGCCGGTTGACCGCGATCGCCACCGCCCTCGACCTCGGCGCGGCCCTGCCCCGGGACCGATCCGGACCGAGCACCGACGTGATCTGCCGACGCTACTGCCCGGCCCGCATCCACTGCTGGAGCATGCTCGAGGCCCAGTCCGTCGGCCGGTCCCCGGAGTCGTACACCCTCGTGACCGACAGGTCCGACATCGAATGGGCGCTCGGCGAGTACGACCGGCACCGCGCCGCGAAGTCCGCCGCCGAGAAGGCGCAGAACGTCGCCAGGGCGCTGCTCGACGGCGTGGCCCCCGACACTTACGGCGAGTACGAGTACGTGCGCACCCCCGGACGGCTCAAGGACCCAGAGCCGGACCATCAAGGACGCGTCCGGCAGCTCGAAGCGTTGTGGGACAACCCGCCCAGCGAGCGACCGGCACTGCACGAGCTCGACTACCCCACCAGGCGGACCCGTACGAACGGCAGCACCCAGGTGCGCCGGGTGCGCGCGGCCAAGCGCGGCACTCCGCCGGTGCGTGGAAGCCGGTAAGAACGCCAAACCCTGCGCGCATCAACCTCCCCGGCCAGGCGCTTGCCGCGCGCGCCTGGCCGGGCCGAGGAGGACGGCGCAGCGGCCCCACTGTCCGTCGGTTGATCTAACGTCCGCCCATCGCAGGCACGTTGAGAGGAACACCGTGACCAGCCCGTACGAACCCGCGCCCCACGCGCCTCGCTCGCCCTGGTTCACCGAGAGGCCGCCCGCTCACCAGCCCGCCGCGCCGCTCGTACCGGCGCGGCCCGCCGGGGACGCTGGCGCACCGATCTACGAACAGCTGGTCGCCGAGTTCGGCGACCCGTTCAGCCTGCTCGGCCCGATCCACTCCCGCTATCCGCTCCGGCCTCTCGCTGGCCCGGCCAGGGACTGAACCCCCACCCCAGCGCCGGAAGTTGCTCGACGCGACCTAACCTCGGGCGGGCGCCTAGGTTCCCCGCTCATGGCAGCCCCCCGCTACATCGACTACATGCCGCTGGACGAGATCCGGCCCGCCGCCCGAAACCCCAAGAGGCACGACGACGACGGGCTGGATCGCTCCGTCGAGCAGTTCGACTTCACCGAGCCCGGCCTGCTGGACGAACGCACCGACCGGATGGTGTCCGGCCACGGCCGCTACGAGACCCTCGCGCGCCGTCGTGACGCGGGCAAGGCCGCCCCGGAGGGCGTGGTCGTCACCGCCGACGGCACCTGGACCGTCCCGGTTGTGCGCGGCTGGGCATCCCGCGACGACGCCCACGCCGAGGCCTACCTGATTGCCTCCAACCACCTGACCACCCAGGGAGGCTGGGACGGCGAGGGCCTGGCCGTGATGCTGTCCGATCTGGAGCAGGT
The DNA here is from genome assembly GCF_017427025.1 of Streptomyces sp. FH025. GTDB lineage: Bacteria > Actinomycetota > Actinomycetes > Streptomycetales > Streptomycetaceae > Kitasatospora. The sequence goes on along the minus strand of NZ_JAFLNG010000008.1, from coordinate 10,729 downwards.
CGACCCGGCGCTGTTCGCGGCCACCGGTTTCGACCACGCCCAGATCGATGCCATGCTCGCCGAGGTCACCCCTGGCGGCCCGGTCGGCGACGCGAACGACGCGGACGACGACGCCGCGCCGGAGCAGCCTAACCGCGGCGACCTTCTGGCCCTGGCCGGTGTCACCGTCGGGGAGCCCGAGCACCAGGTCGAGACCGGGCAGGTGTGGGAGCTGGGCGACCACCGCCTCGTCGTCGCCGAGGTTTTCGACGGCTGGCCCAAGTGGACCCCGCTGCTCATCGAGGACAGCCTCTTCCTGCCCTACCCCACCCCGCTCGCCCCCTTCGCGGACCGGGCCGTCGGCCGGCGCCTGGTGATGGTGCAGCCCGAGCGCTACCTGGCCGGTCACCTCCTGGACAAGTGGGAGCGGATCAGCGGCGAGGCGCCCACGCTGCGGGACGAGTCGTGACGACCGTCGTGCCGACCGGCGGTGGCACCTTCGAACCCGGGCAGAGGCCCATCTACTTCACCGCGGGCGGAGGGGAGTTCAACGCGGGCCCGCACGTGCTGACGGCCGTCAACGAGCTGATGGGCGACGCCGAGGAACAGCGGCTGCGGGACCTGCTGGACGCCGGATGCCGAGTGCTGCTGGACAGCGGCATCTTCTGGCTCACCAACCGGCACAGCCGGGCCCATGGCGTCTCCATGGACGAGGCCCTGGCGCTCGCCCCGGAGCAGGTCGACGGGTTCGAGGAACTGCGCGAGCGGTACATCCACCTGGCCCGCACGTACGGCGACTGGCTGTGGGGCTACATCGAGCTGGACCAGGGCGGCCTGCTGCACAAGCGGGCGCAGCGCGCGGCCCTTCACGACCTCGGCCTGTCGCCTATCCCGGTGTACCACCCGCTGGTGGACGGCTGGGACTACTTCGATGAGCTGGCCGAGCGCTACGACCGGATCTGCGTGGGCAACATCGTGCAAGCCTCCGGCCCGGTGCGGCTGCGGCTGCTGCACACGATCTGGGAGCGCCGCCAGCAGTACCCGCACCTGTGGATCCACGCGCTCGGCCTGACCGCCAACGAGTGGTGCCTGGCCGTCCCGCCGGACTCCTGCGACTCCTCGTCCTGGCTGGCGCCGCTGCGCTGGAACCACCAGCGGATCGAGACCTCGATGCTGCGCCGCGTCGGCAACCTGCCCGCCGGCTTCCGCTACGCCCCCGGCGACAGCGCCTCCTACCAGGCCGCCGCCCGGCTGTGCGCGGACGCCGCGACGGCGCTGGGCACCTGCTGGAGGCACGCCGCCCACCGCGTCCAGGAGCTGACCGGCGCCCCTGGCGGCACCGCGCTGGAAGGGGCGCAGCGATGAACCCGAGCCACCAGCTCGCCACGGTGAAGCGCACCGGCGGCGCGTTCGACCCGGCCGACCGGCACCTGTACTTCGCCGCCGGCGACTCCGAGCACTACCCGCACCACGTGCTGCTCGCCACCAACGACCTGCTGACCGCCGGCCACGAACGGAGGTTGGTCGAGCTGCTGGACGCCGGGCACCGCGTCCTGCTCGACTCGGGGATCTTCTGGTTGACCAACCAGTACAAGCGGGCCCACGGCGTCTCCATGGACGAGGCCCTGCGCCTGGCCCCGGAGCAGATCGACGGCTTCGATGACCTGTACGCCCGGTACGTCGAACTGGTGCAGCGCCACGGCGACCGGCTGTGGGGCTACATCGAGCTGGACCAGGGCGGCCGGGACAACAAGATTCGCACCCGTGCCCGCCTCGAGGACGAAGGCCTCGCGCCGATCCCCGTCTACCACCCGCTGGTGGACGGCTGGGACTACTTCGACGAGCTCGCGCAGCAGTACGACCGGATCTGCTTCGGCAACGTCGTCCAGGCGCCGGCGCCGGTGAGGCTGCGCCTGCTGCACACCCTGTGGGAACGGCACCGCCAGTACCCCAATCTGTGGGTGCACGTCCTCGGCCTGACGGTCAACGAGTGGTGCCTGGCCGTCCCGCCGGACTCCTGCGACTCCTCCACCTGGCTCGGCCCGCTGCGCTGGCCGGACGTACGGGTCGACTCCGCGTTGCTGCGCAAGGTCGGCGTGATCGACCGTGGCTTCGCGTACGACCTCGCCCAGCCGGCCCACCCCACCCGCGGCCGCACCGCCTGCTGCCTGATGTGCGCGCAGACCGTCGACGCCACCACCGCTGTGTGGCGCCTCGCCCGCACCACCCGCGACGAGCTGCTCGGCCAGCCGTCCTACCCGCCCCTCACCGAACCGGAGGCACGATCCTCGTGAAGCCAACCGCCACCGTCTGGGCCAAAGTTGAGCTGCCCGGATTCCACCACTGGCCCGCCGCACCCGACCACCGCTCCTACCTTCGGGCCCGGCACCGCCACCTGTTCCACATCACGGTCGCCGTCGCCGTCGCCCACGACGACCGCGACACCGAGTTCCACGACCTCGGCGATCTGATCCGCGGCTGGTGGGGCCCGGGCTCCCGCGAGTGCGGGCCGGCCTCGTGCGAGACCCTGGCCCGCACCCTCGCCGAGCACGTCAGCAGCGTCGGCCTGAGGGTGACGATGGTCGCGGTGTCCGAGGACGGCGAGGCCGGCGCGGTCGTGCACCTGGGCGATGCGGGGGAGCAGCAGTGAGCCACGCCGTCACCGTCCGCCACAACTTCGAGACGGCGCACCGGCTGCCGCACCTCGCCGGGAAGTGCGAGAACTTGCACGGGCACAGCTGGGTGGTCGAGGTCACCGTCGCCGCTCCGATGCTCGCGGCCGGCACCGTCGTGGAGTTCGGCGCGTTCAAGCGCGTCCTGCGGGAGTGGGTCGACACCTTCCTCGACCACGGCACCATGCTCGGGGCCACCGACACCCTTGTCCCGGTCCTTGCGGGGGAGGGCAGCAAGCTGTTCCGCTTCGGCGCAAAGGACCCCACCGAGCAGGAGCAGCACGCCGCGGACCTCGGCTGGCCGAGCGTGGAGGCCGTCGCCGAGCTGCTCGGCCGGGTCGCGGCGGAGGCCCTGCACACCCTGCCCCGCGCCGCCGGCGCGTACGTCTCCCACGTCGGCGTGTCCGAGACCGCCGTCAACGCCGCCTCCTGGACGGCCGCCCCGTGAGCGCCCTCGTTCTCCCGGACGCCGGCCTGCCCGTCGCCGAGACCTTCGGGCCCACCATCCAGGGAGAAGGGCCGACGGCCGGTCAACGGGCGCTGTTCCTGCGCCTGGGCGGCTGCAACCTCAGCTGCGCATGGTGCGACACCCCGTACACCTGGGACAGCAAGCGGTACGACCTGCGCGAGGAGATCGCCCGCGTCCCCGTCGTCGAACTCGCCGAGTGGGCAGCCGAGCACCCGCACGCGGTCATCGTCATCACCGGCGGCGAGCCGCTGCTGCACCAACGCACCGACGCCTGGCGCTCGCTGATGGCCGTGCTGCGCTACACCACCCGCAGCGTCGAGATCGAGACCAACGGCACCCTCGCCCCGCAGCCCGTCAGCTTCGGCGTGCCGCGGCTGGCCTTCAACGTCAGCCCCAAGCTGGCGAACTCCGGCATGCCGGAGGAACGGCGGATCCGCCCGGACGCCCTGGAGACGTTCGCCGGCCTCGCCCGCCAGGGACGCGCCCGCTTCAAGTTCGTCGCCGCCAACACCGACGACCTCGAGGAGATCGCCGCCCTGGTCGAGCGCTTCCACCTCCCCCCGCACGCGACCTGGGTGATGCCCGAAGGGACCACCGCCGAGCGCACCATCGAAGTCGCCCGGTCCCTGGCCGACGACGTGATCGCCCGCAACTGGAACCTGACGATGCGGCAGCACGTGCTGCTGTGGCCTGGAGAACGCAACCGATGACCACCCCCGCCAACACCGTCGACCTGGACGGCGCGGCCGAGCACGCCGCCGGCCTGCTCGCCGCCCTCGGCATCCCGTGCGACACCGAGTCCACCGCGGCCACCCCGCGCCGTATGGCGAAGGCCCTCGCCGAGCTGACCGCCGGCGTACGCCTGGACCCGGCCCGGCACCTCGCCGTCACCTTCCCCCCGGAGGGGGAACGGGCGGGGCTGATCGCCGCCGTCGACGTGCCGTTCACCGCGCTCTGCGAGCACCACGTGCTGCCGTTCACGGGCCGGGCCACCGTCGCCTACCTGCCGACTCCCGGAGCCCGCATCGTCGGCCTGTCCAAGCTCGCCCGCCTCGTGCAGGAGTTCGCGGCCCGCCCGCAGGTTCAGGAACGGCTCGGCCAGCAGGTCGTGAACGCCCTCGGCGCGCACCTCGACATCCAGGGCGCGGCGTGCCTGATCCGCTCCGAGCACGCCTGCATGACGGCCCGCGGTGCCCGCGCGCACGGCGCCGCGATGGTCACCAGCCACCTGACCGGGGCCCTCCACGCCGACCTGGCCCGACGCGCCGAAGCGCTCGCGCTTGTCCCGCCACCGGCCTGACGTCGCAAGGGAGTTGTGCCCAAGAGTCCATTCGCGCGGGAGGATGGAAGGGCCAGGCCGGGACCGCGAATCCCGGCCGCCCACACCAATGGAGACAACAACGATGATGCTCAGGGTTCCTGTTGACCTGCCCGCCACCGCGCTGCGGGTCGGCGATCTTCGTGGATTCCTGGGGGTGATGCCCGACGACCTGCTGGTCGTCGCCGACTGCCCCGGGCAGGGCGGCCCAGGCCGCACCCGGTTGGGGTGGCCGGTGAAGGCGGCGGTGCGCGACGAGTCCGGCCGCCGCGTGCCGGTGGTCGCCCTGCCCCAGGTCGCTGCCGACGACGAGCACGCCATGACGGTGTCGCGCCTGTACAGCCTGCTCGCGGACCTGCCTGCGGACGCGCCCGTGGTGACGGTCTGGGAGGTTGAGGACGGCCCCCGCCAGACCACGATCGGCACCCCCGAGTTCGGCGACCTCATCAACCAGGCCTCCGGGCTCACGGTCCGGGCGGTCATCCTCCCCGCCGTCCTCAGCGGCGCGACCGGCACGGCGTACGACGAGATCGCCTACAACCTCGGCTGGGAGTAGCCCAACAGCCAGGGTGGGCACCCCGTAAATTTACGGAGTGCCCACCCTGGCTCGACGCCGTCCTACCGACGTCAGTAGGCGCTCGGCCAGCGCCGGCGGCTGCCGCAGTCGGCATCCGGCCGCTGGCCTGCTACCGCCGGCGGAGCATCGACCACAGCACCGGGCCAGTGAGCCCGATGAGTGCCGAGGTGGCCGTCGGCCAGCCGACCTGGTTGTGCAGGCTCGCGGTGGTCAGGGCGCCGTGGCCGCAGACCGCGAGGTCCCGCCAGGTCACCGGCCGATCCGCCATGGAGGGCGGAGGCGTAGAGCCCTTGGGCTGTGTCATCATGGGCATCGTTCCATTTCTGCTAAACGCCTGCGGAAAAGCGGAGTGCGCGGGTCACCCTCCCCAAAGGGTGGCCCGCATCCGCGCATCGATCCTAGGACTTGGCTGACGCCTCGCCAAATCCAAAAGTAGCTACACGAATCGCCCCAGCTGGCAGGGCTACAGATTTAGGTCATCGAAAGTCGCGCACCTCCAGTTGTCGCCCCTGACATCGCCGACGCGCGTACCTCCGCTCCATGTCGGCGCCGCTTCCCCGGTGGGGCACCGGGCCCGTTAATACGGGGCGAGGGGAGTCCCTAGCTCCTGTTGAGGAATATCCCTAACGTGCCAATGTGACAAACTCGGCGCGATTTCCCACGATGATGGATTAGTCCGAAAGGACAAATGAATGCGTACCCCTGAGGGGGTATTTATGCACACCCTCGGGGCCGTGTGTAAAATCCGATTTCGGCGCCTATCAAACACTTCTGCTTTGGCGTCGGGGCTCCAGATTTCCATGGGAAAGGGTGCGGTCAAATGAATCGCCAGGGATTGGCGCTCCTGGATTCCCGGCTCACCTTTAGGTCGAAGAGTGGCCTAATCGGGCGCCCGCAACCGAATCCGGAGCGCCGGTGAGTCCCCGCCTTCCGGTGCTCTCGAGGCGTCGTTGACCTGGGGTTCCGCGTACGGTCGGCCCTGTGAGTAGCCGCCGCGGTCGCCGTCCCGCCCTCGATCCGGAGGTGGAGAAGCGGCTGTTGGATGCCATACGGGCGGGGGTGCCGCTGAGCGACGCGGCGCCGATGGCCGGTGTCCACCCGAGCACCGTGTATCGGTGGCTGGAGCGCGGGGAGCAGGAGCAGCAGCGGCGGGAGGCCGGACTGCGCGCCCGGGCCGGGGAGCAGCCGTTCTGCGAGTTCCGCGCGAGGTTCATGCGCGCGCGCAGCGAGGGCAAGGCGCAGCTGGTGTTGTTGGTCAGGAAAGCGGCGACCGGCGGCCATGTGGTGCGGGAGCGCACCCGGACGGTACGCGACCCGGAGACCGGCGAGCGGGTCGTGCAGGTCGAGCGGGACTTCGCCCAGCCAGACTGGAGGGCTGCCCAGTTCCTTCTCGCGTGCCTGGCGCCGGACAGCTTCGGGCGGGCGGCGCAGGCCCGGATCGAGCTCGTGCCGGCACCCAAGGCGTCACACGCGTCGGCCTCAGCGGACCAGGGGCCCGGTGTCGAGCGGCTGGCGGCCCGGCTGGCCAAGATCCGGGAGGACTTCGCGGCGGAGCTGGAGGAGGACGCCGCAGTGGTCGACGCGGAGCTGGTGGACGGCCCGGAGGGCTGAGGCGAGAGTCTGCCGGTCCCCGGGAAGCGGGCCGGTTCCGGGCGTGATCGGCCCGGATGTCCGAGTAGGTCATTCGATCCAACTTTTGTGCCGTATAAGGCTGTTGTTCCCGTTGCCCTCCCTTGGCGAGTGTGGGCGCAGCCGGGCCAAAGGGGCCCGAAGGGGGGACAGGGGAGAGTCCGCATGGCGAGCAAAGACGTTGAACTGGGCCGGGCTACTGCCGTGGTGGCGGAGCAGGTCGTCGCCGAGCTGACGTCCGCCAACCGCGTGCTGCATAGCGTCGGCCTCGGCGTAGTGGCGGACTACGCGATCAACGGGGGCGTCCTGCTCAGCACTGTGTCGCAGGAGATCCTGAGCATGTCCGAGGTGCGGCAGATGGCCACCCTGGCCGCGCTGTGGAGGCTGTGGGCGAAGGGGAAGAACGTCGCCGCGATGCACCCCGACATGGCGTCGGAGCTGGCGACGTACCGCACCGGCACGCTGCCGGGGCAGCTGTTCCGCAACCTGGCCCGCCACCCCAACCTGATGGTGGTCTTCGCCGAGCCGCCTGCGATGGAGCTCAGCGTGGGAGGCGGCGGCAAGGGGCGCCTGCTGGCGATCCTCTTCAGTGGGCGGCGCACCCCGGACAAGCTGCTGTGCCTGACCAGCGACCACCGGATGGATGAGATCGCCGTCACCGTGATCTGCGAGCCGATCGCCGAGGACGGCACCCCGCTGCCCCCTCCGCCCGGCGGGACGACACCGGTGCTGGAGTTCTGCCACCTGTCGATCCCGGCCAGGGCGGGCGACGAGTTCACCGCCGAGGACCTCGCGCTGAGGATTGCCCGCAAGAGCGGCCGGGAGGAACCAACCGACGCTCAGCGTGCGATCGTGACGAGGGCTCTACAGGTCGCCGTCTACCTGTGCTCCTCGAAGGCGGACATCGCCGCTCCGCCGACGCCGCGAGGCAAGGCCGCCAAACCCGGCAAGCAGCGACGGTGGAACAAGCCGGACACCTTCCTGCGCCTCGGTTGGCGGCTCGGCCCGCGCCTGAAGGCCGCCCGAGTGCGCGCCCAGGAAGCGCGGCGCAGCGCCGCCCGGAGCACCGGCGGCAGCGGCGCAGCAGGAGGCTGGAGGCAGTACACCCACCAGCGGGGCGGGCACCTCAAGACCGTCTGGTACGGGCCGGGGAAGAAGTTCTCCGACTCGCGGCTGATTGAGCCGTACTGGGTGTCGCAGGACCTTCTCAACGCGGACGGGGAAGCCCCCGAAGGGATCATCCGGCCGCTGAGGTAAGGGTGTTGTCCGTCTTGGCGGATTGTGGGGAGGGTGGCAGGGGTCCGCCAAGGCCGGGCCCGCTGCGAACGGGACCTTCACGGAGGACGAGATGACTAACGAGATCAACCTGTCCGTATTCCCGCTGGATCTGGAGGTTAGCCAGCGCGATCGCTCCGACGGTCCCCGCTTTGCGATCACCGACGGTGAGGCCGCGTTGAGGCTGGCCCAGGAGGGCCTGTGCTCGCTGTGCTTGCAGCAGATGGAGGGCCCGGCCGTGTTCATCGGCGATCCGGTCTCAGCGCAGCAAGGAACCTACTCGGATCCGCCGATGCATGAGGCATGCGCTGACGGCGCGATCAGGTTGAGCCTGCGCATCACCAGGCCACACGCCCACTGGGCCAGCAGGCGCCGCGTTACGGACAACGCCTCCGTCTCTGCCGGGTCCTCCCTAGGGCGACCCGAGGAGTGGGTGATGGTGACCGTGTCCAGCTACACCGTGAGGATCACCCCCGCTGCGGGTGGCGGCATGATGCCGCTGTATCTCGTGGGCGAACGGCTGCGAGAGCGCCGATTCGGATACCAGCGTGGCATGTTGACCGAGAAGCGTTCCAGCTGACAGCGGCTCGTCTCCCGCTCCGGGTGGGGCGTAGCGCCGCCGACTCGCGGCTGGTCGAGCCGTACTGGGTGTCGCAGGACCTGCTCAACGCGGACGGGGATGCCCTCGAAGGGATCATCCGCCCTGTGAGGTAAGGCTGTTGTCCGCCTCCGTGCGGGGTGGGGAGGCTGGAGGGGTCCGCCACGCCGGGCGCCCCCGCCTCCTGCCTTGCCGGGGCGGCGCAGGGCCCGGGCACCTGCGAGGCCCGGACTGGCGCTGGTGGACTCCATGTTGCCCAGCCTGCCGCGAACGGGGCGCCCCCGGAGGACGAGATGACCGACCTTGACCTGTCCCACCTGCCGCCCGCTCTGGCGGCCCGGCCGCGTGACGAGAAGCGAGGACTGCCGATACCCGCCGTCAACGTGCACGACGGCGGCGTTGTCGACTTCGTGACGCTCAACGGCACGGCCGCCCTGCGGCTGGCCCACGGGCGCCGGTGCTCGCTGTGCGACGAGCCGCTGGCGGGGCTGGCGGCATTCCTCGGCGGCCCGATGTCGGCGGAGATGGGCTACTACTCGGACCCCCCGATGCACGAGGCCTGCGCGCAGGCCGCGCTCACGCTGTGCCCGCACATCGCCCGGCCGCACGCCCGCCGCGCCAGCGCGCGGCGCGTCGCGGAGGACACCTCCATACCGGTCGGGTTCACCGAGGAGAAGCCCGAGGAATGGGTGATGGTCATCGCGTCGGGCTACCTCGTCGGCGCCACGCCCGCCGAGGGCGGAGGCCTGGTCCCGCTGTTCGTGGTGCGCGACCGGATACGGGAGCGTCGATTCGTCTACCAGGACGGTGTGTTGACCGAGACGCCCGCCGCCTGACGGCGCGACGTTAGCCACCGGCCCGGCCTAGCGTCCCGGCACCTGACCTACCCGACCGGGAGGAAACCGTGCCGATCACCAACCGGGCCGACCGAGCGCGGGAGGCGAACCGATGAAGCTCGTCTCCCGCTCCGCGTGGGGCGCGGCCGCGCCCACCGGCTCCTACACCCGCATCAGTTCCACCCGTGGTGTCAAGATCCACTATGAGGGCGACGAGGTCCCCGGCGGCCTGCTGGGCGACCACGGCCGGTGCGCCGGCCACGTGCGCGACATCCAGCGCTCCCACATCAACGATCCGAAGGAAGACTGGATCGACATCGCGTACTCGTTCGTGGTGTGCCCGCACGGGTACGTGTTCGAGGGGCGTGGCCTCGGCCGCAGGAACGGGGCGAACGGCAACCCGGCGCTGAACGGGGGGCACTACGCGGTCTGCGCGATGGTCGGCACCGCGGGGATCACCTCGCCGACCGACGCGATGCTCGACGGCCTGGTCGACGCCATCGAGTACTGCCGGGCGCAGGGTGGCGCCGGCGGCGAGGTCCGCGGCCACAAGGACGGTTATCCGACGTCGTGCCCGGGGGGCGAGTTGTACGCCTGGGTGCAGCGCGGCGCGCCCCGGCCCGGCGGCGGTGGCGGGACGCCTGCGCCCGAGCCGTCGGGCGACAGCGCCGGCGTCTACACCGTGCAGCCGGGCGACACCCTCAGCGCCATCGCCGGGCGGCTGGAGACCGGCGTGGCGCAGCTGGTGGCGCTCAACGGCATCGCCAACCCGGACCTGATCCAGGCCGGCCGGAAGCTCCAGGTGCCGGCCCCGCCGTTCCCGGGGCGCGAGCACTTCGTGCTGGGCGCGCACAGCCCCTACGCCCGCCAGTTGCAGAGCTGGCTCCAGGCGGGCAACTGGGGCCCGCCCTACCGGGTGGGGCCCAGTGAGGACATGGAGCAGCTGGACCTCCAGAAGGTGGCGGCGCTCCAGCGGCACTACGTGGGCGACCTCGGGCCGGCGGACGGGCTGACCGGGCCGCTGACGTGGCTGTATGCCTACCAGACGGCTCACGGGCTGCGGGGCCGGTAGGGGTCAACTCGGGTGCGGGGCGGGCGCTTTAGGTGCCCGCCCCGAACCTAAAGTTACTGGAGTCTTCTTATTTGACTCAGGTCTGTTTTGTGCGAGGCTGGTCCTGCCAGCCGGGGACCGCGAACCCCCGGCCCGACGAAGGAGATAGCCCGATGACCGAAACCACCCCCGCCGAGGCCCTTGCTGAAGACGGAGCCCGCCGCCCCCGTCGGACGGTGACCCTGCGCCTCGACCTGCGAACCCTGGCTGCCCTCGGCCTGGCCGGGGCCGGGTTCATCACCGGCACGCTGGTGATGAGCCGCCC
>NZ_JAFLNG010000799.1 GCF_017427025.1 Streptomyces sp. FH025 | reverse complement strand
TCACCAGTGCCCGCACCGGCACGCCGACCCGGCGCAGCCGACGCAGTTCGCGCAGCCCGACGACTCCGGCGAGGTAGGCGACCACGCCGCCCAGCGCACCGAACACCACCACGGCGAAACCGGCCGTCCCGCCCACCGCGCCTCCCAGCCCGAGACTCCCCCCCCGGAGCCCAGTATCACGCACTCGCGAGCGTCACACCTCGGTGAGCGGGACGGTCGGGTCGGCCAGTGCCTTGGCGTCCACCACCCGCCCCGAGCGCACCAGTTCGCGGATCGGGTCAGTGACGTCCCAGACGTTGACGTTCATCCCCGCGAGGACCCGGCCGCCGGAGAGCCAGAAGGCGATGAACTCGCGGGTGGCCGGGTCCCCGCGGAACACCACCTGGTCGTAGCCGCCCGGCTCGACGTAGCCGACGTACTCCATGCCGAGGTCGTACTGGTCCGTGAAGAAGTAGGGAATGCGGTCGTACACCGCGTCCGGCTGCCCGAGCAGGGAGCGGGCGGCGGTCTGCGGCTGGTTGAGGGCGTTGGCCCAGTGCTCGACCCGGATGTGCTTGCCGAACAGCGGGTGGTAGGCGTTGGCGACGTCGCCGGCCGCGTAGACGTCCGGGTCCGAGGTGCGCAGGTGCTCGTCGGTCCTGATGCCGTTGTCGAGTTCCAGCCCGGCCGCCTCGGCCAGGCCGGTGGCGGGGGAGATGCCGATGCCGACCACCACCGCGTCGGCCGCCACCTCGGTGCCGTCGCCGAGCCGCACCCCGCTCACCGTGCCGCCGGAGCCGGTCAGTTCGGTCACCTGGACGCCGAAGCGCAGGTCCACGCCGTGGTCGCGGTGCAGGTCGGCGAAGACCTGGGCGACCTCCCGGCCCAGCACCCGCAACAGCGGCAGTTCGGCCGCCTCCAGCACCGTCACCTCGGCGCCCGCCTCCCGGGCCGCGGCCGCCACCTCCAGGCCGATCCAGCCCGCGCCGATCACCGCGATCCGGGCGCCGGGGCGCAGCGCCTCCTTGATCCGGTCACTGTCCTCGACCCGGCGCAGGTAGAGCACGCCGTCCTGGTCCGCGCCGGGCACCGGCAGCCTGCGCGGTACCGAGCCGGTGGTCAGCAGCAGCTTGGCGTACTCGACCTGGCCGTCGTCGGCGAGCGTCACGGTGTGCGCGGCCGGGTCGATCGCGACGACCGCGATGCCCAGGCGCAGCGTGACGTCGTGCTCGGCGTACCACTGCGGCGGGTGGACGTAGATCTTGTCCCTGGGCTCCTTGCCGAGAAGGTAGCCCTTGGACAGCGGCGGCCGTTCGTACGGGAGCTCGTGCTCCTCGCCGATCAGGACGATGCCGCCCCGGTACCCGGCCTCGCGCAGTGCCTCCGCCGCCTTGGCGCCGCCGAGCGACGCCCCGACGATGACGATCGGGCGCTCGCGCCCGCCGCCCGCTCCGGTCGTACCGGTGGTATCCGTGCCCGCCATGCCCAACTCCTCGCTCTACGGCCGTGATTCACTGCCAGCCTGCCGCCGTTCGGGTGGCATGTCGAGACCGCGCCGGGCGCGCCGCGCCGTGCTCGCCCGTACGGGTGAACGCGGGGTCTCACGCGGTCATCGCGTCCCTGACCAGCGCGGTGTCGGTGAACTGCTCGAAGCGGACGATCCGGCCGCCGCGCACCGTGAAGTGGTGGGCCATCCGGACCGCGAGCGGCGCGCGGGTGGTCCGGTGGACGGCCGTGTAGCGGCCCAGCACGACCACCTCCTCGCCGTCCACCACGTAGGTGTCGTCGTGCGCCGTCCAGTTGTCCCACTCGGCGGCCAGGCGCTCCATCACGTTGCCGGTGACGCCCTTGGGGGTGCGGTAGGTGCCGGCCAGCGGGAAGCCGGCCATCTCCGTCCACTCGACGTCCTCGGCGAGCGTGGCGCGCAGTGCCGCCAGGTCGCCCCGGGCGGAGGCCAGGTACTGGCGGCGGACCACGTCCGCGGGGGCGGGCGACTCGGCGAACGAGGCGACGTCCCGGGGGATCTCGATCATCGCGTGCTCATTTCCGTCACTTCCGGTCCATCACTTCCGGTCCGTCATTTCCAGGCCATTTCGCCCATGACCACCTTGGTGCCGAGGTCGACCGCGATCCTCAGCCCGAGCTGCGGGAAGCGCCGCTCCAGCGCCTCCTTGGCGGCGGTCGCGTCCGGGGCCCGGCCGATCTCGGTCTCGAAGGCCCGCAGGTAGGCGCGGGTGTGGTCGACGGCGTTGAGGTCGGTGGGCGCCCCGGCGGTGCGGTGGCCGGCCGCGACCCAGGTCGGGTGGAGCGCCTCGATGCCGTCCAACAGGTCGATCCAGGCGGCCCGTTGGGCGGAGGTCGGGGTGTCGGCCGTCCACACGTGCAGGCCCTCGAAGAGCAGCACCCCGCCGAGCACCGCGCGGTGGTGGTGCTGCCACAGGTAGTGCCGGTCGGGCAGGTGGAAGTCGGCGCCGCGCACCTCGAACCGGTGCCCCTCGAAGACGAGTTCGTCCCCGTGCAGCACCTCGGGCCGGACCAGCCGGGTGGCCAGCTCGGGCCCGAGGCGGGACCAGGCGCGCAGCTTGGCGTCGAAGGTCTCCTGGATGTGCTCGACGGTCGAGGCGGTGGCCAGGAAACGGGCCTGCGGGAAGGCGTCCTGCACCTCCTGGGCGCCGAAGTAGAAGTCCGGGTCGCCGTGGCTGATGAAGACGGTGGTCAGCCGCTTGCCGCTGGCCCGGATCCGCTCGACCAGGCGGCGTCCGTCGGAGCGGGTGAACCCGGCGTCCACCAGCAGGGCGTGGTCGGGGCCGGTGACCAGGACGGAGGTCTTGTTGAGCGAGCTGTCGGGGGAGTCGATGATCTCGAAGTCGAGTGCGCTCATGTTGCAGACATCCTTCCTCGGGCCGGACACGCCTCGCCGCCAGCATCGGTGCTGCGCCCCCGGCCCGCATCCGGAGCGCTGGTCACCGATGCCCCTACTCCGCCGGCCCCAGCCGCAGCACCGCCAGCGCCCCGAGCGCCGTGGTGGCCGCCAGGGAGGCCCACAGCAGCCCCGGCCCGGCGGCCAGCAGCGCCGTCAGCACGGCCGGCGCCGCCGCCCGGCCGACCCCCATCGACAGCTCCCAGCGCGCCAGCGCCCGCCCGAGCAGGTGCGGCGGGGCCGAGGCCGTCACCAGGGCCGTACCCGAGCCG
>NZ_JAFLNG010000798.1 GCF_017427025.1 Streptomyces sp. FH025 | reverse complement strand
TCGGTGTGCCGGCCCGCTCGGTGGCGCGCGCCTGGTCCGGGGTGGTGGTGACGGTGTACGGGGTGCCGTCGGCCTTGGGGGAGGGCAGTGGCAGCGCCGTGGGCTGTTCGAACGCGGCGCCGGTGAGCACCGCGTGCACGCCGAGCCAGGACAGCGCCACCGCCGCCCCGGTGGCCGCCGCCCAGGCGCCGAGCTGTACCAGTCCGTTCCGCATCGTCCGCACATCCTGCCGCATCCCCCGGCCGCCTGAGAACGGCACCCCACCTATTCAGCAGGGCAGTTGCACAATGTCCGGACCGTGCCCGCACCCACCCCCGAGGTACAGACCACTGCCCGCCGATGGCGTACCGTGCAGGCCCATGGCAACAGTGCTCGTGGTCGAGGACGACCCCTTCGTACGCTCCGCCCTCATCCGCCACCTGACCGACACCGGTCATGCCGTCCGCAGCGTGGGCACGGCCCTGGAGGCACTGCGGGAGGTCGCCCAGGTCGGCTGTGACCTGGTGATCCTCGACCTGGGCCTGCCCGACCTGGACGGCAGCGAGGCGCTCAAGATGATCCGGGGGCTGACCAACGTGCCGGTGATCATCTCCACCGCCCGGGACGACGAGGCGGAGATCGTCCGGCTGCTCAACGACGGTGCCGACGACTACCTGGTGAAACCTTTCTCCGGAGAGCACCTGAGCGCCCGGATGGCCGCCGTGCTGCGCCGGCTCGGCGGCGGCACGGCCCCCGTCGCCCAGGTGCTGAGGGTCGGCGGCCTCGCCATCGACGTCCAGCGGCGCGAGGCCGCACTGGACGGGCGACTGCTCGACCTGACCCGGCGTGAGTTCGACCTGCTGGCCTTCCTGGCCGCCCGGCCCGGCGTGGTGGTGCCGCGCAAGGAGATCCTCGCCGAGGTCTGGCAGCAGACCTACGGCGGCGACCAGACCATCGACGTCCACCTGTCCTGGCTGCGCCGCAAACTCGGCGAGACCGCCTCCAACCCCCGCTACCTGCACACCGTCCGGGGCGTCGGGGTCCGGCTGGAGGCGGCCGGGGGCCTCGCGGAGCACCGGACATGAGGCGGTTCGGGCGCTCGCTGCGCTGGGCCCTGATCAAGGCGGCCGTGGCCGGGACGACCATGGTCGCGCTGGCCTTCCTCATCCCGCTCGGGATGATGGTCCAACAGACCGCCCGCGACCGGGCGTTCACCGCCGCCGAGCGGCAGGCCGCCGCGCTCGGCCCGGCGCTGGCCATCACCACCGACCAGGACGCCATCAACCGGGCGCTGGCCAGCACCGACGCGGGGGCGCAGGGGCGGATGGCGGTCCACCTGCCGGTGCCCGCCGGAACGCCGAGCGGCGGCGGACCGGACGGCCCCACGATCGGGGAGGGGCGCGCCGCCGCCGCGGACGTGGCCACCGCCGGCGGGTGGGGACGCCCCTTCACCGTCGCGGTCACCGTCGCGGTGCCCGGCGGCTACGCGCTGCTCCAGCCCGTCGCGGTGGACACCGGACGGACCGCCGTGGTCGAGGTGTTCGTCGCCGAGAGCGACCTCACCCGGGGCGTGTCCACCGCCTGGCTGGTGCTCTCCGTGGTCGCGCTCGGCCTGGTCGCCATCTCGGTGCTGGTCGCCGACCGGATGGGCAACCGGATCGTCGCCTCCGCCAGCCGGCTCGCCGCCGCCGCCCGCTCACTCGGCGCCGGGAACCTCGCGGTGCGGGTACCGGTGGAGGGCGAGCAGGCCGACGGCAGCCCCGAGGAACTGCGCGAAGCCGGCCACGCGTTCAACACCATGGCCGACCGGGTGGTCCAACTCCTCGCCGCCGAACGGGAACTGGCCGCCGACCTGTCGCACCGGCTGCGCACCCCGCTGACCGTGCTGCGGCTCAACGCCGCCTCGCTCGGCGACGGCGACGCGGCCGACGCCACCCGGCACGCGGTGGCCCAACTGGAGCGCGAGGTCGACCAGATCATCCGCTCCGCCCGCCGCGCCCCCGAGGACGCGCCCGCCGTCGAGGTCGGCTGCGACGCCGCCGAGGTGATCCGGGAGCGGGTCGGCTTCTGGTCCGCGCTGGCCGAGGACGAGGGCCGCCGCTGGCAGCTGGCCGGCGCCGAACGGCCCGCGCCCGTACCGGTCCAGCGCGGGGACCTGGCCGCCGCCGTCGACGCGCTGCTGGGCAACGTCTTCCGCCACACCGCCGTCGGCACCGCCTTCTCGGTGGACGTGCTGGCCACCGGCTGCGCGGTGATCGTGCTCGTCGGCGACGCCGGACCGGGCTACAGCGACCCGACCGCCGCCCTCAAGCGCGGCGAGGGGCACGGCGGGGAGGGCTCCACCGGCCTCGGCCTGGACATCGTCCGCAAGCTCGCCGAGTCCACCGGCGGTGACCTGGCGCTCGGGCGCTCCGCCGTGCTCGGTGGTGCCGAGACCCGGATGCGGCTGCGCACCCGGTCGGAGGAGGCGCCGCCCGCCCGGGCGGGGAAGCGGCGGACGCGGGGCGCCCTGTTCCAGAAGTGAGGAATGGTCAGCCGCCGGAGCCCCGGCCCGGTGGCCGACTTCCGCGGGTTCCTTAACTGCGGCCTAAGGGAGTTCTACCCCTCGCTCAGCCCGGCGTTCGGGCCCCTCGGGCGCCGCTAGCGTCGGTCACGCCGGTCACCCGACCGAGCCGGGCCGGCCGCCCGTCCGTACGCACCCGTGCCCGTGCGCACCCGTGCCCGGCGGCGGCCGACCGAAGGCACCCGCGGAGGTAACGCGCCATGACCACCCAGCCCAACCGCCGTTCCGGCCGCCGCAGGCGCAGCCGCAAGGGCACGATCATCGGGGCCTCCGCGGTCGCCGTCGCGGTGGTCGCCGGCGGGGTCGTGGTGCTCGCCTCCTCGGCCAGCGCCGCCTCGCTCGGCGCCGTGTACAGCCGGACGAGCGGCTGGGACTCCGGCTACACCGGCCAGTACCTGGTCACCAACCCGGACAGCAGCCCGATCGAGGACTGGACGCTCAGCTTCGACCTGCCCGCCGGGGCCAGGATCGACTCGCTCTGGAACGCCACCTTCACCGCCGACGGGCAGCACGTCACGGTCAAGCCGGAGGCCTGGAGCAAGCGGCTGGAGCCCGGCAAGAGCGTGGTGGTCGGCTTCGTCGCCCAGGGCTCGGGCGCCGCGCAGGCCGAGCCGGGCAACTGCCTGATCAACAACGTCTC
>NZ_JAFLNG010000797.1 GCF_017427025.1 Streptomyces sp. FH025 | reverse complement strand
GGACCAGCTGATCGCCCTGTCCGGGCTGCTCGGCGGCGTGGTGCTGATCGTCTTCGAGGTGTACGACCGGGCCGACCGGGTGCCGCTGTGGTCGGTGGCGCTGCCGCTGCTGGTGATGGCGGGGCTGGAGCTGGTCCGGCGCACCCGGCCGGTGCTGGCGGTGTCGGTCGGCGGGCTGGCCTTCGCGGCGAGCCTGTTCAGCGGGAGCCTGCTGGCGACGATGATCATGTACACCGATCTGCTGTACGCGGCGGTGATCTACGGCACCCGGCGGATGTCGCGGGTGCTCCACCTGACCGGCGGCTCGACCGTGCTGGTGCTCTCCTGCCTGGCCTGGTTCGCGGGCGGCCTCCCGGCCGGGCTGCTGGTCGTGGTGGTCAGCTCGCTGGTGTTCCTGGCGCCGGTGTGGACCGGTGACGTGGTGCGCAAGCACCGGCAGGAGGCGGAGACCGAGCGGCTGCGGGCCGAACAGACCGCGCTGCTCTCGGAGATGGACCGGCGCGAGGCGGTGGTCGCCGAACGGGCCAGGATGGCACGGGAGTTGCACGACGTGGTGGCCAACCACCTGTCGGCGATCGCGATCCACGCCACCGGTGCGCAGTCGGTGGCCCGGCGGCGGAGGCTGGCCGAGGACGACCCTCTTGTCGAGGTGCTGGCGGTGATCCGGGAGAACAGCGTCCAGGGTTTGGCCGAAATGCGTCGCATGATCGGACTGCTCCGGGAGAGTGGCGGGGGAGAGGCCGACGAGTCGTACGCGGCGCCCGACCTGGCCGCGGTGGACGCGCTGTTGGGCAAGGCCCGGGCGGCCGGGCAGGACGTCGGGCTGGACTTCGAGCTGAGCGAGCGGGGCGAGCGCGGGGACGTCCCGGTGCCGGTCGGGCTGGCCGCGTACCGGATCGTCCAGGAGTCGCTGACCAACGCACTCAAGCACGCCGGGCCCGGACTGGTCAGCCTGCGGCTGGAGTTCGGGTCCGAGGAGCTGCGGATCGCCGTCGACAGCCCGTACCGGGGCGAGCCGGGCCGTGAACTGCCCGGCGCCCGGGCCGGGCTGGTGGGCATGGCGGAGCGGGCGGGGCTGCTCGGCGGCAGCTTCGAAGCCGGGCCGCGGGACGGTAGTTGGCGGGTGCGCGCGGTGCTGCCGCGCGGTCGGGAGAACGAGGGGCGGGCATGACGATCCGGGTGCTGGTGGCCGAGGACCAGGCGGCGGTACGGGCCGCGCTGGTGATGATCCTGCGGGCCGAGCCCGGGTTCGAGGTGGTCGGACAGGCCGCCGACGGCGAGGAGGCCGTCAGGCTGGCGCTGGAGCTGCGGCCCGACGTGGTGCTGATGGACGTGCAGATGCCCCGGCTGGACGGCGTCTCGGCGACCCGGCAGGTGGTCGCCGCCGGGGCCGCTCAGGTCCTGGTGCTGACCACCTTCGACCTGGACGAGTACGTCTACGGCGCGCTGCGGGCCGGGGCGGCCGGGTTCCTGCTCAAGGACCTGGAGGCGGACACCCTCGTCGAGGGCATCCGTACGGTGGCGCGCGGGGACGGCATGCTGGCGCCCTCGGTGACCAGGCGGCTGATCGGCGCCTTCGCCCGCCCGGAGCGGCGCGTCGGCCCGGAGGCCCGGGAGGCGGTGGCCGGCCTGACCGCCCGTGAGCGGGAGGTGCTGGCGTGCCTGGGCGCCGGGCTGTCCAACGGGGAGATCGCGGCCCGGCTGGAGATGGCGGAGGCGACCACCAAGACGCACGTCAGCCGGATCCTGGCGAAGCTGCGGCTGCGCAGCCGGGTACAGGCGGCGATCCTCGCCCAGGACCTCGGCCTGACCATCTGATCAGCGGGCTGAGCAATTGGGCTGAGCAACCGGGCTGAGCAAACGGGCTGAGCAACTGCGCTGAGCAACTGGGCTGAGCAAGCGACCAGGTCGGTTGCAGATCACACTCTCGATCGCTACTGCACGGGGGATTTGGGCACTAGAGTCCGCCGTGAGCGACGCGGCTCTTACCGGCGGTGACCCCTGCCCTGAGCCGCCTTCAGGGCCCGCCCGCGGGGCGGCGACGGCATCCGGGAGACCCAGCCATGAGCAATGCGTCCAGCAAGCAGATCGCCGTGATCGGTGCCGGCCTGATGGGCGCCGGCATCGCCCAGGTGTCCGCGCAGGCCGGCCACCCGGTGGTGCTGCGGGACGTCACCGAGGAGGCGCTGCAGCGCGGCCTCGCGGGCATCCGCGCCTCGTACGACAAGTTCGTCGCCAAGGGCAAGCTGAGCGCCGAGGACGCCGAGGCCGCGCTGGGCCGGATCACCACCACCACCGACCTGGGCGCCGTCGCCGAGGCCGACATCGTGGTCGAGGCCGTGTTCGAGCAGCTGGACGTCAAGGAGGGCGTCTTCCGCGAGCTGGACAAGCTCGCCAAGGACGGCGCCGTGCTCGCCTCCAACACCTCCGCCATCCCGATCACCCGGATCGCCGCGGCCACCCGGCGGCCGGAGTCGGTCGTCGGCGTGCACTTCTTCTCGCCGGTCCCGATGATGAAGCTGGTCGAGCTGGTCCGCGGCTACAAGACCAGCGACGAGACGCTGGCCACCGCCCGCGCCTACGCCGAGGGCGTCGGCAAGGAGGTCGTGGTGGTCAACCGCGATGTGGCCGGTTTCATCACCACCCGCCTGATCACCGCGCTGGTGGTCGAGGCCGCCAAGCTGTACGAGTCGGGCGTCGCCACCGCCGAGGACATCGACACCGCCTGCCGGCTCGGTTTCGGCCACGCGATGGGCCCGCTCCAGACCGCCGACCTGACCGGCGTGGACATCCTGCTGCACGCCGCCCGCAACATCTACACCGAGACCCAGGACGAGAAGTTCGCCGCCCCGGAGATCATGGCCCGCATGGTCACCGCCGGTGACCTCGGCCGCAAGAGCGGCCGCGGCTTCTACCCGTACGAGGGCAAGTGAGCCGACGCGGCTGAACGCCAGGTGGGCCGTGCGACCGGAGCGTCGTACGGCCCGCTCCGCCCGGGGCGGGTGAGTTTCCTCACGCCGGGTGCCGCAGACGGGTGATTTGGGCGGGAATCGAGCGTAGGTGTGGAGACTTCCTGCGTATATTCCCTCGGACGAGTGAAGTTGCTTCAGATCTGGCCGGAAACCAGCAACCTGTGGCGCTGCTCCGCCGTCAGATGAGGGAACCCGGCATTCCGACCGGGGCCG
>NZ_JAFLNG010000796.1 GCF_017427025.1 Streptomyces sp. FH025 | reverse complement strand
GGGTGGGGACGGCGGGTGCGCCGGCGTCCAGGCGGACGTGGAGTTCGGTGCGGGTGTCGGGCGGGCCTTGGAGGAAGAGGTAGACGACGCGGACGGTGGCGGGGTCGTCATGATGCGCGGCGACGAGGGCGAGCCGGTGGCCGTCGGCGAGCAACCGGGCGGTGCGCTCGGGGAGTTCGCCGGGTTCGAGGTCGATGGTGGTGCGCGGCACGGGTCAGCGGCCTCCGATCGCGGCGGCGGCGTCGAGCAGTTCGCGCAGCGGGGCGACGGTGACGCCGAGCGCGGCGCAGGCCGCGAGTGCGGCAGCCATCGGCAGCCACACGCTCGCCCCGACGGTGACCGGCGCGGCGGGCCCGGGTGGTGGTCCGAGCAGCATCCGGGCGCCGCGCACGGCGATCGCGGCGAAGGCGACCAGGACGAGGACGAGGGCGAGGGCGACGGTCCAGCCGAGTCCCGCGTCGAACCCGGCGCGGGCGATCCCCAGTTCGGAGGCGAAGAGGCTGAACGGCGGCAGGGCGAGCAGCGCGAGCAGGGCGAGGCCGAGGACGGCGCCGAGCGCGCGGGCACGTCCGAGGAGGCCGCGGACGCGTCCGACGCGGGTGGTGTGCGCCAGGTGCGCGAGGTGTCCGGAGGAGCAGAACGCCGCGCCCTTGGCGAGCCCGTGACCGGCCATGTGCAGCAGCAGGGCGGCCGTGGCCAGGCGGGTGCCGACGCCCGCGGCGAGGGCGATCAGGCTCATGTGCTCCATGCTGGAGTACGCGAGCATGCGCTTGTAGTCGCGCTGGGCGAGCAGCAGGACCGCGGCCAGGGCGAGGGTCGCCAGGGCGACGGCGATCAGCAGGGTGCGGGCGAAGCCGGTGCCGAGGGCGGCGTCGGCGAGCACCTTGTGGCGCAGGACGGCGGTGAAGGCGACGGCGAGCAGCACGCCGGACATCAACGCCGAGACCGGGGCGGGGGCCTGGCTGTGCGCGTCGGGCAGCCAGGCGTGCAGGGGGACGAGGCCCGCCTTGGCGCCGAACCCGAGGACGGCGAGAGCGGTGCCGAGCCGCAGGGTGGGCTGGTCGAGCCGGTCGGCGTGGGCGATCAGGGTGGGCCAGTCGAGGGCGCGGGACTCGGGGATCCCGGCGTGCCGGGCCGCGAAGTAGACCAGCACGGTGCCGAGGAAGGCGAGCGCGATGCCGACCGAGCAGATCACCACGTACTTCCAGGCGGCCTCGACACCCGCGCGGGTGCGGCGGTGGCCGACGAGGAAGGCGGTCACGATGGTGGTGGCCTCGATGGCGACCCAGAGCACGCCGAGGTTGGCGGTGAGGGTGGCCAGGGCCATCGCGGCGAGGAACAGGTGGACGAGCAGACCGTAGCGGCGGGCGTCGACGGGGTCGGTGCGTTCGGCCGCGAGGTAGGCGGGGCCGGCGGCGCAGGCCAGGGCGCCGACCGCGCCGATGCCGAGCAGGATCCACACCGTCAGGGCGTCGGCGCGCAGCAAGGCGGCGTAGGCGGTGACCGGGCCGTGCCGGAGGACTTCGGTGGCCAGCGCTCCCGCACAGGCGAGGATCACGGCGGGTGAGAACAGGCCGGCCCAGGCGGTCGCGGGCCGCCAGCCGACCGCCGGGTAGAGCGCCGCGGTGACCAGTGGAGCGGCGACGGGTCCGGAGAGGAGGAGGGCGTCGGGCATCAGTCGTGCAGCTCCCGCAGGTCGTCGAGATCGGTGCCGCCGAAGGCCGCGCGCATCCGGGCGGTGAGCACCTGGAGGACCAGCACGGCGAACAGGACGTCGAAGGAGACGCCGAGTTCGACGATCAGCGGCACTCCGGAGGTGGCGAGGAAGGCGACGGCGGTGATGCCGTTGTCCACCAGCAGGAAGCCGACCACCTGGGAGAGCGCCCGGCGGCGGGTGGCCAGGGTGAAGAAGCCGATCAGGACGACGGCCAGGCCGATCGGCAGGGCGCGGGTGGCGGGGGTGGGGGCGAGTTCGGTGAGCGGTCGGGTGACGGCGTAGGCGAGCAGGGTGAGCGCGGCGGCGGTCAGGAGTGACGCGGTGACGTTGACCAGGGGCTCGCTCTCGTGCGTCTCGCCGCCGGCGGTGAGGGCACGGCGCATCAGCCGGGGAAGGAGGCCGGCGCGCAGGGCGGCGATCAGCACGGCGACGCCGAGCAGGTCCCACCGGTGTTCGTGCCGGGCGAGGAGTACGGCGATGGCGGCCAGCGCGATCCCCTGGACCGCGAAGACCCGGATGAACGCGGCGAGTTCGCGCCGCCACAGCACCAGGACGGCGGCGAGCAGGAACACCCCGCAGGAGAGGTCCAGGAGTTGGGTGTAAAGGCTGTCGCTCATGCGCACCTCCTGATGATTCGCTCTCCCCCAGCCTTCGGCCGGGGGTACCCCCATCGTCCGATCATCCGGTCACTCTCCGGTGAGGAAGTAGGACGCGGCGACGGCGAGCAGGGCCAGCAGGAAGGAGCCGGCGAGGAGTTCGGGGACCCGGAAGAGCCGGATCTTGGCGAGGAACACCTCGGCGGCCGCCAGCAGCGCGCCCAGCAGGGCCACCTTGACGGTCACCAGGACCAGCGCGAGCACGAGGGCGGCCCCGCCGGTCCCGGTGGCGATGCCCCAGGGGGTGAACAGCGAGGCCAGCAGGCCCAGCAGGACGGTGAGCCGCAGCTGGGCGCCGAATTCGATCAGGGCGAGGTCGGGGCCGGCGTACTCCAGCACCATCGCCTCGTGGATCATCGTCAGTTCCAGGTGGGTGGACGGGTTGTCGACGGGCAGTCGGCCGGTCTCGGCGACGGTGACGGCCACCAGGGCGACGGCGGCCAGCAGCCCGGTGGGGGTGGCGAGCCGGGCGGGGTCGTGGACGGCGCCGGTGACGATGGCGGCGAGGTTGGTGGAGTCGGCCGGGATGGACAGCGCGAACACCGACATCAGCAGGGTCGGTTCGACCAGCGCCGCCACCGTCATCTCGCGGCTGGCGCCCATGCCGCCGAAGGCGGTGCCGGTGTCCAGACCCGCCAGCGCGAGGGAGACGGTGCCGAGGGCGAGCAGCGCGACCACCACGATCAGGTCCGCGTCGCCGCTGACCGGCGTGCGGGTGGAGACGAGCGGCACCAGGGCGGCGGCGACCACGGCGGTGGCCACCACGACCAGTGGGGCGGCGCGGAAGGCCGGGCCGGTGCCGGTGGCGGTGA
>NZ_JAFLNG010000795.1 GCF_017427025.1 Streptomyces sp. FH025 | reverse complement strand
CACCACCCACGCCGCCAGCCGCTCCGCGACCCCGGACACGCCCAGCCGCCCCTCCCGGATGGCCCGGGAGAGGCTGCGCACCTCGCGGGCGGTGGTGGCGACGGTGCAGCCGCTGGCGACGAGGTAGGCGTAGGCGACGGCGGTCGCGAAGAGCTCGTTGGTCTTCTCCAGGGCGGGAACCCGGATCAGCTGGTGCATCAGCGCGGCGGCGCGGTCCTGCGGCTCGGGGTAGACGGCGATGTCGAAGATCTCGGCCTGGTGCCGGGTGACGGCCGCGAGCAGCGAGCCGTAGTCGGTGACCTGCGGGTCACCGGGCGTGTACTGCTCGGCGGTCATGAGCAGCCACGAGAGGTCGACCTCCAGCTTCAACGGCGCACGTCCTGGAGCTCGCCCGGCTCCCCGAACTCGGCGAGGAAGGCCGTCTCGTACTCCTTCATGAACTGGGCGGCGGCGTCGACGAAGGCCCGTCCGGACTCGCCCATGTCCTGCTGGACCAGGCGTTCGATGTACTGGTTCATGCTGATCCCCTGCTGCTCAGCCCGTTCCCGGGCCATCTCCGCGGTCGTGGCGTCCACTCGGACGTTCAGCTGCTTCTTGCCCATGACGTTCAAGCTAGCGCTGAAGCGCTAGCACAACAAGGGCGCGTGCACACCGCCCGCACACCTGCCGCACGCCCCCGTGCAATCTGCCCGTCATCTGCGGCCACGACACCCGTGGGCCACGCCCGCGGCGGGATGCCGCGGGCGTGGCCCACACGGGAGGGGGGAGGGTCGGATCAGAACTGGGTGCCGACCGTCACCCCGCTGAAGTCGGTCTGCGCGTAGAGGCTGACGTAGCGGTAGCCGGCCGTCGGGTTGGTCACGGTGATGCTCTGGGTGGTGCCGGAGTTGGTCGACGAGGCGGTGTAGGCGCTCGGCGAGGCCCAGGTGCCGTCGTTGTAGTACAGGTAGGCGGTGCCGGTGCCCCCGGAGGTGGTGATCTTCAGGGTGCTGGTGCCGGCCGGCAGGTAGACGTAGAGGTAGTCCAGGTTGCC
This sequence comes from Streptomyces sp. FH025, assembly GCF_017427025.1. Taxonomy (GTDB): domain Bacteria; phylum Actinomycetota; class Actinomycetes; order Streptomycetales; family Streptomycetaceae; genus Kitasatospora. Next base: position 2,153 of record NZ_JAFLNG010000795.1, on the reverse strand, counting down.
GGCGGTGGCGGAGAGGTTGGCGCGGGAGCAGTTCTGGCCGAGCGCGTCGGTGCGCGGGTCGGTGCAGGTCGGCAGGGTGCCGCCGCCGGTGCCGCTGCCGGTGGTCACGGTGACCGAGGCCGGGGTGCTGGCGGTCTTGCCGGTGTTGTCGGTGACGGTCAGCGCGACGGTGTAGGTGCCGGCGGCCGCGTAGGTGTGGGTCGGGTTCTGCTGGTCGGAGGCGCTGCCGTCGCCGAAGGTCCAGTGCCAGGCGGTGATCTGGCCGGCGCCGGTCTGGACGGACTTGTCGGCCAGGGTGACGGTCGAACCGTTCACGGTCTGGCCGAACAGCGCGGTCGGGCCGGCCGCGTAGCAGGCGCCGCCGGCGCAGGCGTTGAGCCAGGCGTCGAAGTCGGCGTCGTAGCCGGTGCCGATGTTGTTGTAGACCGCGTAACCGCCCTGGTAGTCACCGGTGCGGAAGTGCCCGAGCATGTTGTAGATGTCGGCCGGGTGCTTCTCGAACATGTACCGGACGGCGAGGTAGCCCCACGGGTAGGTGCGCACCGAGTCCGAGTTGCCGTACGTGTTCTGGAAGACGGTGCTGAGCTTGTAGGTGTGCTTGGCGGCCTCCGACATCGCCTGGGTGTCGGTGGTGCCGCGGTACGCGTAGGACTCGTACTCGGCGACGCCCTCGATCCACCAGATGTCCGGGACGGAGATCTCGGTGGAGAAGTTGCCCTTCATGTCGTAGATGTTGTCGAGGTAGTGCGTGTACTCGTGGTTGAGGTTCCACACGTTGCCGGTGAAGCCGTCGTTCCACGACTTCTGGTACATCACTGACACGGCCTGGTTGTTGGGGTCGGTCGGGTCCATGACGGTCTGTCCGCCGTTGTTGGTGGAGTTCCCGAAGATCGCCCAGGAGTAGGTCAGGTAGTCGGCCTGGTTCGCGAAGACCGCCAGGGTGATGGTCTTGTCGTACTGGCCGGGGATCGGGCCGTTGTCCTTCACCAGGTTGTGGAAGAAGGTGTCCTCGCCGCGCAGGCTGGCGCAGACGGCGGCGAGGTCCGCGGGCGACAGGGCCTCGGTCTGGATGGTGCGGTTGTCGCAGACCAGCTGGTTCGGCAGCACCGCGGCGGTCAGCTTCGCCGGCAGGTTGCAGGTGCCGTAGTACGAGCACTGGCCGCCGTCGTAGTAGTTGGCCTGGAAGGCGGTGTGGACGTACAACGGGCCGGTGGTGCCGGTGATCTGGGCACCGTCGAGCACCGCCTTGACCTGCCCCTTGAGCGCGGTCTCGACCGCCGGACCGTCACCGGCCATCCGGCCGAGGTCGTTGCCCGCGTTGACGTCCAGGTAGGAGTTCGCCGTGCCGAGCAGGTCCTTGTGGTTCAGCGCGAAGGTGCCCAGCGTGGTGCCGACGCTCGGGTCGGCGCTGACCGCGTTGACGAAGTCGCTGTTCCAGTTGCCCCGCCACAGCGGCGCGGACAGCACGGCGTTGACCGACTTGAGCATCTTCGGGAACGCGTTGTACGAGTTGTTGTAGCTGTTCAGCACCTGCTTGTAGACGCCCAGGTAGCTGCCCTGCAGGTTGGCGCTGTCGGTCAGCACCAGCACCTCGTTGAGCACGGTGCCGTTGTTGTCGTTGACGTCGGTCCAGTGCGCGCTGCCGAAGAAGGCGTCCAGCGCGGCCTTGTTGGCGCTGGTCAGCGCGGCGTCGTACGGGCCGACGGCGTCCGCGTTGTTGGACTGCACGTACCAGCCGGCCCGCAGGAAGAGCACGAGCTGGAGGATGGCGGTCGAGTTGTCGCCGGTGTAACCGCCCGCCAGGTTCTGGAAGGCGTTGGCGACGGTGAGCATCTTCGATTCCTTGAAGATGTTGCCCGCGTCGGTACCGGTGACGTTGAACAGCGTGTTGACGCAGTCCGTGGTCGAGCCCTCGATGAAGGAGACCAGGTCGGCCCCGCTGCGGCTGCCGAAGTCGGCCGGGGTGCAGCTCTGAGCGGTGGCGGCGGCCGTACCGGCGGGGGCGGCGGAACGGGCGGCGGCGACCGGCTTGGCCGAGCGCGTCTTCTGGCCGGGCCGGGGGGCGAGTTGCACGGTGGTGCCGGCCGGCTGGCCCATCACGACCTGGCCGAGCAGCGCCGGCGGCAACGGCTTGGCGGCGGGGGCGACGGACT
>NZ_JAFLNG010000794.1 GCF_017427025.1 Streptomyces sp. FH025 | reverse complement strand
GTGTTCTGCGACGCGGACCTGCCGGAGCACTGGAACGTCGACGAGGCGGCGCTGCCGTAGGGGTGTCGTGGGGGCGGGTCGCGGCGGCGCCGTTGTCGGGCGGGCCCGCTAGGGTCTGGGGGTCTGGTGGGTCAGGGGGAGCCGGGAAGGGTGGGGCACATGAGGTGCGCGCGGATGGTCGGGGTGCCGGGCGGGGTGGTGCACACGGGGAGCCGGGAGTTCCTGACCCGCGAAGGGCTGCCGACCGCCGGTGCCTTCCTCGACTTCGGGGCGTTGGACGGCGGATCGCTGAGGGCCTTCCCAGAGGCCTTTCCGGAGGCTTTCCCGGAGGCTTTCCCGGAGGCCTTTCCGGAGGCCTTCCCCAGCGGGGCGGAGCGGCTGTTCGTCCTCGGTGAGACGGACTACTGCACGCCCTTCGCCGCCGTCGGCACCCTGGTGCTGCTGGACGGGAACACCGGTGAGGTGTTCCTGGGCAACGGCGGACCGCAGCAGGACCTGCTGGCCTCCGACCTGGCCGCGCTGGCCGCGCTGGTACGGGAGGTGGAGGCGGTCGGCGAGGCCGCGCGGCGGCCGGAGGCCCTGGACGGACGGCGCGGACCGGCGGTGGTGGCCGAGGTGATGGCGGGGGCCGAGCGTCGGATGCGGGAGCTCGACCCCGGACTGTTCGGGCGGGCCGCGACCCCGCCGGCGCACTGGGGAACGGCGCTGCTGGTCCGGGCGCTGGGCTGGGGCGCGCTGCCGGGCGGGCCGGACGGGCCCGCGTACGAGGTCGGCGCGGAGCTGGTGGCCGAGCTCGCGGCGCTCACGGACGAGGACGGCGGCACGGGCCTGGTGCACCGCTTCCGGCCGGAGGAGCTGCCCGCCTCCCTGGTGCACGCGCCGACCCGACGGCTGCTGACCGAGGTCGGGCTGCCGCTGGGCGGGGCGATGTTCGGGGTGTGCGAGGAGCCGCTGGTCACCATGGCGGAGGCGTACCCGGAGTACTTCGACGGCGAGGAGGAGCGCCCCTACCAGCGGGACTTCCTCGCACTCGGGGACTGGCCGACCGACCTCACGATCGCCCTGGACGGCGCCACCGGCCGGCTCGAACTGCCGGACTGGTACGACGACGGCCAGCCCGAGGCCTACCTGAACCGCGACCTGTCCGCCCTGCTCTACGCGCTGTGGACGTACGAGCGGCTGCGCGCCGAGTGGGAGCGCTGGGACCACGGCCGGGACCACGACCGGGATCACGGCCGGGGCCACGGCACCTGGGCGGTGTTCGACCCGCAGTCGCTGCTGAGCACGGTGGTGGACCGGCTGGTCGAGGCCGTCGATCCGGAGGCCTTCTCCTCGCCCGGCCGCTCCTGGCGGCTGCTCGCCGAGGACGGGCACATGGGCGGCCTGCTCGGGTGACCACCCCGGATGCCCGCAGGTGACCACCTGGTGGCCGCAGGTGACTGCGGATGGCCATGAGTGACCGTGGGTGACTTTCGCGTGGCGGGGGCGGGCACCCTGAGCCCTCCGCGTCCGGACCGCGATCCGGCCGTTCCGGGCGTGTCGCGCCGGTACGCTGCCTCGGTGACGAACATCCGTACGGCGGCCGGGCGAAGACGGGCGATGCTCCTGAGCATCGCCGCCGTCCTCTCCCTCGCCGGGGCGGGCGCGCTGTACGGCCTGTTGTACGCGCGGTCTCTGGACTACGGCGAACGCTGCCAGCACGGCCTGGTGTCGGGCGGCGGGCGGCTGCTGGAGACGGGAGCCTCCTGGCTGCCGCCGGACGCGTGGTGCCGGTTCGAGGACCGGAGCCTGTCCACCACCCCGTTCTGGGCACTGCTGCTGTTCTACGTGCTGCTGACGGCGATCGTCTGGTCGGTCACCGCGCTGGTGCGTGTCCTCCGCCCGCGCCCGGATCCGGGACTGGACTGGCAGCCGGGGCACAGCGCTCCGCGCTGGTAGGCGCGGTCGTCGGGGCGGCCTGGGCCGGTACTGCTGTGGACGGTACCGCTGAGGGCGGTCGGCGGCGGGTGCGGAGCGGGGACAGGTAGACGGGCAGGAAGGCCGTCGCGAGGACGGCCCCGCCGAGCCAGAGCGTGGTCCGGGGGCCGAGGAGTTCGCCGAACAGTCCGGAGAGCGCGGAGCCGATCGCGAGCGCGCCGGTGAGCAGGAAGCGGAAGGTGGCGTTCATCCGGCCGAGCAGCGCGTCCGGGGTCGTCCGCTGACGCAGGCTCACCCCGAGCACGTTGTCCATCCCGGTCTTGAGCGACACCAGCAGCCAGCCAGCCCCCGCCAGGGGCAGCCACGGCCCGCCGCCGATCAGCGGCACCAGCAGTCCGGCGGGTGCCAGGCACAGGCCCGCCAGAGCGAGGGTGCGGCCGTCGCCGAACCGGGCGGCGATCGGGCGGGCACAGCGGGAGCCGAGCAGGATGCCGGCCCCGCCCGCCGCCCAGAACAGGCCCAACGCCCCGGCCGAGAGCCGTAGTTCCCGCACGAACAGGAGCGGTAGCAGGGTGTTGACCAGCTGCGAGCCGAGGTTGTTCAGGGCGGCGGTGACGGCGAGCGCGCGCAGTTCCCGGTTGCCGAGGACGTGCCGCAGTCCCTCGGCGATCTGCGCGCCCAGGCCGGGGGACGGTGCGGGTGCCGATGCGGGCCGGGGTGCGGGTGCGGGGACCGGGGTGCGGTGCAGCGCGGTCAGCCGTAGGGCGGAGGCGAGGTGGCTGAGCGCGGTCGCGACGATCGCCAGCGGCGCGGTCAGCAGTTGGACCAGCGCGCCGCCCGCACCGCGTCCGGCGACGTTGCCGACCGCCATCAGGCCGACCACGGCGGCGTTCGCGTCCACCAGGTGCTCGCGGCCGACCAGTCCGGGCAACACGCTCTGCGAGCCGATGTCGAAGAAGACCGTCGCGCCGCCGGCGAGCAGCGCGACCGCGTACAACTGCCAGAGGGTGAGCCCGCCGAGCCACCAGGCGAGCGGAACGGAGGCGTAGAGCGCGGCCTTCACCAGGTCGGCGACGATCAGGACGTGACGGTGGCGCATCCGGTCGACCCAGGCGCCGGCGGGCAGGCCGATCAGCAGGAAGGCCAGGGTGCTCAGGGTGGCGAGCAGGCCGACCTGGCCGGGGCCCGCGTCGAGGGCGGCGACGGCGATCAGGGGGACGGCGACGTAGCCGACGTTGGTGCCGAGTTGGGCGAGGGCGGTGGCGGTGAAGAGGGTGCGGAAG
>NZ_JAFLNG010000793.1 GCF_017427025.1 Streptomyces sp. FH025 | reverse complement strand
ACGACCGGCGGCACCGAGGGGACGGTCGGGACGGTCGGGACGGTGGGGACCGGCGGAACGGAGGGGACGGACCGGACCGCGCGCAGGTGCGGGGTCGCGGTCGGCAGGGGCAGGGTGGCCGTGGAAGAAGAAGACATGGTGTGCCGCTCATTTCGCGCGTGACGGACGGGGTGGAGTCGTCTGCGCGTCGACCGGGCGTACTACTGCCGGGGCTGGACCGTACCGAACCGGTTCAGCGGGCGGAGAGCCGGGACGCGCTGGGCGAGCCCGGACACGTCTGATCGAACAGGTGCGGCTGCCGGGACGGCCAGAACGGCTCAAGGTCGAAGCGACCCTGCTGGCTGTTCGCGGCGCGGCGCGCGCGCCCGTTCCACCGTCCGGTCCACGGCCCCGCGCACATCGCGGGGGCCGGCCCGGTCGGACGGGTGCGGCCGGCGACACCGGGGGCTGGGCTGGGGCAGACGATGTTCACTGGTGGTTTCTCCGCTAGGCGGGGCCGGTTGGTCGGCCGCGGGCGCGCCTGTCGGGCGATCCGCTACGGCCTGGTCGACGGGGTCGGCGGTGCGTCGGACGGCGGCCGGGAGTGTGCCGGAGGTGCCGCGGACGTACCGGGTGAAGGGAGGCCGGTCAGCGACAACAGGCGCTGCAGATGAGCGCGTGGTCGATGTAGCGGCGGACGGTGAGCACCGGCATCACAGGGGCGGGCACGGTGGTGATGCGTCGCTGGCCGACGGTCATCCCTGCTGCCCTCCCCCTTCGTTCTGCTTCGTTGCAGCGCGACGACACACCGACTCCGGTGCGCGCCGACGGTGCCGCGTCGGATCGTCGAAGACCGCACGTCGGTCGGCAACACCCGTGTGAACGGGACGTTTCCGACCCTCCCGACGGGCATGGCCGGGACGGCCTTCGCCCACAGAGCCTTCCACGGGTGAGCCTGTCTAGGCAACCTTCAGCACGTGATGCGTCCGGGATGCGGACGGCCGAATGAGACGTCGGTCAGCCGAAGGGCCCTTGACCAGCCAGTTCCCTACGGGGCCTCAGGCCCGTGCCGGCGCCCGGTGTCGAAGCGCTGCGGCGTGCTCGACGAGCGCCACCAACAGTTCCTTGCCGTCCGCCCGCAGCCGCGCGTCGCACAGCAGAACCGGGATCTCCGGGGCGAGGTCCAGCGCGTCCCGGACCTCCTCCGGGGCGAACCGCTCGCTGCCCTCGAAGCAGTTGACCGCGACCAGGAAGGGGATTCCGCGCTGCTCGAAGAAGTCGACCGAGGGGAAGCAGTCGGCCAGCCGCCGGGTGTCCGCGAGCACCACGGCGCCGAGCGCACCGCGCGCCAACTCGTCCCAGACGAACCAGAATCGGTCCTGACCGGGTGTGCCGAACAGGTAGAGCGCGAGGCCGGGCCGCAGGTCGATCCGGCCGAAGTCCATCGCGACGGTGGTGGTGCGCTTCGCCTCCACGCCCGAGGTGTCGTCCACCGGGCGGCCCAGCTCGCTGAGCTCCTCCTCGGTGCGCAGCGGCCGGATCTCGCTCACCGCGCCGACCAGGGTGGTCTTGCCCGCGCCGAAGCCGCCCGCGACCAGGATCTTCACCGCGACGGCCGGACCACCGCGCCAGCGCGGTTCGTCGGCGTTCCCGCTCCGGCTCGCCGGGTGCCCGCCGGGACGGCCGTCCGGCAGGTCGTCCGAATGGCGGTCCACATGGTGGTCCGCCGGGTGGTCCGGGAGGTGGTCCAGATGGCGGTCAGAGCGCACGGAGTCCATTGATCACGTCTCGCAGCAGGCGCTCGTCCGGCAGCTCGGCGAGCGGAACGGGTCGGGTGACGCCGATCAGGTCGGCGTCGTAGAGGTCGCCGAGCAGCACCCGCACGACGCTGACCGGCAGGTCCGTGTAGGAGCCGAGTTCGGCGACGGAGAGCGGCTCGTGGCGGCACCAGGCCAGCAGGGTCAGGTGCTCCGGGTCGAGGACGTCCGCCGGCACGGCCCCCGAGTCCGGCCCCGGCTCCTTGGCGGTGATCAGCGAGATCAGGTCGAACAGACCCTCCTCGACCGGCCGGGTACGGCCCCGGGTCATCGAGTAGAGCCGTACCACCGGGCCGGCCTCGTCGTCGAACCAGCGGTCCTCGACCGGGGTGCGCGGCCGGAACAGGTCGGTCTCGGGCTCGTCCGGGCCCGCCTGCTCCGCGCCGGACGGGCCGGAAGGCCCGGACGACCCGGACGACCCGGCCAGCCCGGACAGCCGAGGCGCGCCGGGCGACCCGGACGCGCCGACCGGCACCTGGGGGCCGTCGAAAGCCTCCGGGCCGCCCGGCGCGTCCGCCTTCGGATCCGCCATCGGACCGCTCAGTTCCTCGGCGGGGCGGCTTCGCCGCGCGGCTCGGCGGCCATGTGCTCGCCGACCCGCTTGACCAGCAGGGCCATCTCGTAGGCGATCTGACCGATGTCCGCCTCGGCCTCGCTCAGCACGGCCAGGCAACTGCCGTCACCGGCGGCCGTGATGAACAGGAACGCCTCGTCCAGCTCCACCATGGTCTGCCGGACCCCGCCGACCTTGAAGTGCCCGCCGGCGCCCTTGGCCAGGCTGTGGAACCCGGCCGCGACGGCGGCGAGGTGCTCGGCGTCCTCGCGGTCGAGGTCGCGGGAGGCACCGGTGGCCAATCCGTCGTTGGAGAGGATCACCGCGTGCCGCAGGGCCGCGACGCGTCCCACCAGGTCGTCCAGGAGCCAGTTGAGGTCCCCGGACGGCTGCGTCGAAGTGGTCATGAATCAGTTCCTTCCGCTGGAGCGGGTGGTGCGGGCCGTGCAGGTGGTGCGTGTACTGCGGATTGAGCAGGCACTACGGGTGTCGCGGGTGCCACTGGTGGTACGGGCGACGAGGCCGCGGGGTTCCGCCGCACCGGTTGTCCCGGGGGCACCCGGCGGGCGAGCGGCGCCCGGCCGGACTCCGGGGGCGCGGGCAGCGCCGCCGGGGCGGGCGCCGGGCTGATCGCCCGCCGGGACGGATCCGGCGGCTGCCAGGCCGGTACGGCCGTGGGCCGGGTGGCCGTCCCGGCGGCGCCGCCCGACGCCGGACGGTCCCGGGCCGGACGGTCCTGGGCCGAGCGATCCGCCGCAGTGGAACGGTCCGCCGGAGCGGCGGCCCCGCGCCCACGGGTGAAGCCGCGTTGGAAGGAGGCGAAGGTGGCCCTGGCCTCCTCGGGCGAGCGT
>NZ_JAFLNG010000792.1 GCF_017427025.1 Streptomyces sp. FH025 | reverse complement strand
TCGGCTGGGCCGGGGCGACCGCCGAGGGCCTCGCCGCGTACGCGGCCCGCTGCGGGGTCCCCGGCGCCTGACCGTCGCTACGGCGTCCGGGTGCAACAGCACCCCGGGGTGCCGCCCGCCGCCGTCGGGAAGGGTGTGCCGACCGGGGTCTCCTGCGACGGAGGCCGGTCGGAACACCCGCCGATTCAGCCCTGGAGGGAGGCGAGCCAGGCGGTCAGCAGGCGGTTGACCTCCTCGGGGCGCTCCTGCTGGATCCAGTGCCCGCAGCCGTCCAGGATGTGGGCGGAGGCCAGGCCGGGGAGGGTGGCCGGGTAGGCGTCGATCGCGTCGGCCATCCAGGTCGTGGAGGCGTCCAGGGCGCCGCCGATGAACAGGGACGGCTGCTTGATCGGGGCTCCGGCGTACTGGGCGAGGTCCTCCCAGTCGCGGTCCATGTTGCGGTAGCGGTTGAGGGCCCCGGTCATGCCGGTGCGCTCGAACTCCCCGGCGTACACGTCGAGGTCGTCCTCGGTCAGCCAGGCGGGCAGCCTGCCGCCGGGGAAGCGGTCGCGCAGCCGGCCGCCCGTGCGGGCCACGAAGTGCGGGTCGGGCTCGCCCCGGGCGGGCATGGTGTCGGCGGACATGGCCGCGTAGAAGCCCGCGAGCCAGCCCCGGAGGTCGGGCTCCATCTCTGCTTCGGCCCGGCCGGGCTCCTGGAAGTACGAGACGTAGAACTCCTGGTCGCCGCCCATCTGCGCGAAGACGTCGGTGGGGCGGGGGCCGCCGGGCGGCGCGTAGGGGACGCTCAGCAGTCCGACGGCGCGGAAGACCTCGGGGTGGAGCAGGGCGGAGGTCGCCGCGATGTTGGAGCCCCAGTCGTGCCCGACGACCACCGCCCTCTCCTCGCCCAGGGCGCGCACCAGGGCGACGTTGTCCTCCACCAGGTCGAGCATCCGGTAGGCGTCCGTCGCGGCCGGCTTGGAGGAACGGCCGTAGCCGCGCACATCGAGCGCCACGGCCCGATACCCCGCCGCCGCGAGGGCCGGGAGTTGGCGGCGCCAGGAGTACCAGGACTCGGGGAAGCCGTGGACGAGCAGGACCAGCGGTCCGGTGCCCTGCTCGACCAGGTGCAGGCGCCCGGCGGGTGCCTCGATGGTGCGGTGGCGCAGGTCGGCGGACGGTGCGGGGTGGTGCATCGCTTCTCCTCGGTTCACGGGCGGCCGCGGTTACCCGCCGATCATGCGGCGCGGCCGCCGCGCGACGCGAACACTCTTTCCATTCTGGCAAACTGGCAGGACAGGGCGGTGGAGGCGGCACGGCCGGAGGGAGCGGGGCGACGGTGACGGTGATGGACGACGGCACAGCCGACACGCTGGCGGCCATGGGCCCCCGGCTGCGGACCGCGCGCGAGCAGCGCGGTGCCACACTCACCGGCGTCAGCCGCGCGACCGGCATCTCGCTGAGCACGCTGTCGCGGATCGAGACCGGCCGGCGCAAGCCGACCCTGGAAGTGCTGCTGCGGCTCGCGAAGGCGTACGACGTCTCCCTGGACGAGCTGGCCGGCACCGCACCCACCGGGTCGGCCGGACGGCGCACCCCGGTACCGCGGCGTTCCGGCAACGGCAACGGCATCGGCAACGACAAGGCGGTGCTACCGCTGACCCGGTACGTCGGGGGCCTGCACGTCCACAAGCACGTCCTGCCCGCCATCGACGCGCCGCCGGCGCGGCCGCGGCAGGTCTCCCATGACGGGTACGAATGGCTGTGCGTCCTGTACGGGCGGCTGTGGCTGGCGCTCGGCGAGCAGGACCTCGTCCTGAGTGCCGGGGACGTGGCCGAGTTCGACACCCGCACCGCCCACGGAGTCGCCAACGCCGGACCCGGCGGACCGGTCGAATACCTGGTCATGTTCGGGCCGCAGGGGGAGCGCCTACGATCGCGCACCCCGGCCCCCGACCGCCGGGCCCGGTAGCGCGGCGCCCCGGACCTCCGGACGGTCAGTGATCAACACGACTGCCGAAGGCTCCGCCCCCGCCGAACCCCGGGTCAAAGCGCTCCGGCGTCCGTCGGCTGCTCGGCCGGCTGCGGGGTGAGGCGGCGGAGCCCCTTGCGGTCGTAGTAGCGGGTCATGGCGAAGCCGAAGGCCAGGGCCACCACGAACCCGACCGCGATCATGATCCAGGCGCGGGCCAGGCCCGCGTCGGCGCGCGCGTCGAAGTAGAGGATCGCCCGGACCCCGGCGCTGAGTTGGCGCATCGGCTCGAAGGCGCCCAGGAACCGGTAGAACGCCGGGACGGCCTCCAGCGGGACGGTCGCCCCCGAGGAGGGCAGGGCCAGCGCGATGAAGACGAACATCGACACCAGCTGGCCGAGGCCGCCGAACGCGGCGTTGATGGCCTGGACGCCGAGGCCGACCGCGAGGCAGGCGCAGTAGGAGAAGACCCAGAGCAGTGGCAGGTGCGAGGCGTCCATGCCGAGGATCGCGATGCAGGCCACCATCACCATCGTCGTGGTGAGCACCGAGATGCCGGCGGTCATCGCCATCTTCAGCACCAGCGTCTGCGTCCGGCCGATCGGTACGGTCGGCCGGCGGCGGTGCCAGGGGCCGATCTCGCTGTCGGCGTAGCCGAGCGAGGTGTCCACGCCGTTGTGGATCAGGTTGCCCGAGATGAAACCGGCCAGCACCAGCAGCAGCGTGTAGTAGAAGGCGCTCAGGCCCAGCCCGGTGTGCCGCCCGATCGGATGGCCGACCTGCGTGCTCACCGCGACCGGATCCGCCAGCAGCAGCCGGGCGGCCGGGGAGGCGCTCGCGGCCGTGCGGGAGGCGGTCAGCTGCTTGCCGATGGTCAGTGAGGTCTGGTGGGCCGCGTTCTGGTTGATCTGGGCCGCGATCGAGGAACCGAGGCTGCCCAGGCCCGGGTTGGTGAGCACGGTGATCGTCGGCCGGGCCTTCGCCTGCGGGGTGGACAGCGCGGCGACGGAGGCGGTGAAGTCGGCGGGGATCACCAGCGCGCCGTACACCTTGCCGGAGGCCAGCAGGTCCTGCGCCTCGCCCTGGTCGACCCGGCGCCAGTCGACCGAGCCGGCGGGCCCGGCGGCGACGATCGACCTCGTGAGCTGCGCCCCCAGGTTCTCCGGCTGTCCGGGCAGCGGCGCGCCCGTGTCGGCGTCGACCACGGCGACCGGCAGGCGGTGCAGCTTGCCGTTGGGGTCGACGATGCCGCCC
>NZ_JAFLNG010000791.1 GCF_017427025.1 Streptomyces sp. FH025 | reverse complement strand
GGGGCCTGTCGCGCACGGATCCCTCCGAACGGGTGTTTGCCGCGCGCAGGGGCCGGCCGACGCCTCCGCTGGGGTCGGAGGACGCCTCCGCCCGGGCCGGTTGACGCCCTGTCGGATCCGGTCGGCGGAGTGCGGCCGAGGCTTGCAATCGGTCCCGGCAACGCGATGATGTCCGAATGGCTGAAGAACTGATCACCTCAGGCGGCGACACCCCCCGCCGCATCGCCGACGAGTACGTCCGCGACCTGGCCGAGCTCGACCCGCTGACCGCGGTGTACCTGGGCCTCAACGCCGAGGACGACCGGCTTCCCGACTTCTCCCCGGCCGGCGCCGAGGCAATCGCCGACCTCGCCCGCCGCACCCTCGCGCGGCTGGACGCGGCCGAGGCGGCCGGCGCCGCCGAGGACGAGGCCGAGCGCCGTTGCGCCCGACTGCTGCGCGAGCGGCTGACCGCCGAACTCGCCGTGCACGACGCGGGGGAGAACTTCCGCGCGGTGCGCAACCTGGGCTCCCCGGTGCACAACCTGCGGGAGACCTTCACCCTGATGGCCACCGGCACCGAGGACGAGTGGCGGTTGGTCGGCCGCCGCCTGGCCCGCGTCCCGCTCGCGCTGGAGCAGTACCGGCAGACCCTGACCGAGGGCATCGAGCGCGGCCTGCTCTCCGGCCCGCGCCAGGTGGAGACGGTCGTCGGGCAGTTCGGCGAGTGGCTCGAAGGAGGGGGCGAGGAAGAGGAGGGTGCGCCGCGTAGCGGCTCGGATGAGGGTGGTGGTGGGCGACGGGCGGGCTGGTTCGGGCAGTTCGTCCAGGCCGCGCCGGAGGCCGTGCGCGCCGAGCTGTCCGGGCACGCGGTGGCCGCCGCCGAGGCGCTGGCCGCGCTGCGCGACTGGCTGCGCGACGTGTACGGCCCGGCCGTAGCCGACACCCCGGACACCACCGGCCGGGAGCGCTACGGCCGTTGGGTGCGCTACTGGACCGGCGCCGACCTGGACCTGGACGAGGCGTACGCCTGGGCCTGGAGCGAGTTCCACGACCTGCTCGCGCAGATGGAGGCCGAGGCAGGGAAGGTCCTCCCGGACGCCGACCCGCTGACGGCGATGAACTGGCTGGAGACCGACGGCCCGGCCATCGAGGGCGCCGAAGCCGCCCGGGAGTACCTCCAGGGCCTGATGGACCGGGCGGTCCGCGACCTCCAGGGCACCCACTTCGACCTGGCCGAGCCGGTCACCCGGGTCGAGTCGAAGATCGCCCCGGCGGGCAGCGCGGCCGCGCCGTACTACACCGCGCCCTCGCTCGACTTCAGCCGCCCCGGGCGGACCTGGCTGCCGCTGCTGGGCCGGGACCGCTTCCCGGTCTGGGACCTGGTCTCGACCTGGTACCACGAGGGCGTGCCGGGCCACCACCTCCAGCTCGCGCAGTGGAACTACGTCGCCGACCGGCTCTCCACCTACCAGGTGAGCCTCGGCGGGGTGAGCGCCAACCTGGAGGGCTGGGCGCTGTACGCCGAGCGCCTGATGGACGAGCTCGGCTACCTCACCGACCCGGGCCACCGGCTGGGCTACCTCAACGCCCAGATGATGCGGGCGCTGCGGGTCATCGTCGACATCGGCATGCACGTCGGCCTGGACTTCCCGGCCGACTCCCCGTACAAGCCGGGCGAGCCGGTGAGCCCGGAGCACGCCCGGGAGTTCTTCGGACTGTACTGCGGCCTGTCCGCGGACTTCCTGGACAGCGAGCTGGTCCGCTACCTGGGCCTGCCCGGCCAGGCGATCGGCTACAAGCTCGGCGAGCGCGCCTGGCTGAGCGGCCGGGCGGCGGCGCGGGCCGCGCACGAGGCGCGCGGCGAGGAGTTCGACCTCAAGGCCTGGCACATGGCGGCGCTCTCGCAGGGCTCGCTGGGGCTGGACGACCTGGTCGCGGAGCTGTCGGCGCTCTGAGCGCGGTGCGAGGCGGGGCTCCGGGCTCGGTCGTGAGTCCGGGGCCACCCCCTCCGCGCGCTGAAAACTTGCAGCAAGGTCTTGCAGTCAACCTCCGGCGCCTGCTTGACTCCTGGCCACCGTCCGGGATCAAGGAGGCGCCATGCTGCCGGAGTTCGACGTGCTCGTGGTGGGCGGAGTGGGTGTGGACACCGTCGTCCGGGTCGACCGGCTGGAAGTCCCGCCCGGCGACTCGCGGTTCGTCGAGCCGGTGCGCGACTACGTCGGCCACACCGGCAACGGCGTCGCCCTCGGCGCCCACCACCTCGGCCTGCGCACCGCCCTGCTGGACTTCCTCGGCGAGGACCAGCAGGGCGAACTGGTGCGCGCCGCCTACCACCGCCACGGCGTGCACTTCGCGCACCTGGTGAGCCCGTACGGCACCCCGCGCGGCGTCAACCTGGTGGACCGGGCCGGCCGGCGGTTCTCCTTCTTCGACGGCCGCCACCCCGCCGACCTGCGGCTGCCGCGCGAGTTCTACCTCCCGTACGTCGAGCGCAGCCGGCACGTCCACCTCTCCATCACCGGCGTCAACCGCGACATGTACGCCGACCTGCGCCGGCTCGGCCGCACCAGCTCCACCGACCTGCACGACTGGGACGGCGCCGACCCACACCACCGCGACTACGCGCTCGGCTCCGACCTGGTGTTCCTCTCGACGGCCGGATGCCGGGGCCGGCACGAGGAGTTGATGCGCGCGATCCTCGCCGAGGGCCGGGCCTCCGTGGTCACCGCCACCGCGGGCGCCGAGGGCTGCTACCTGCTCGCCCGCGAGGACGGCGTGCTGCGCCACCTGCCCGCCGTCGACCCGGGCCGCCCGGTGGTGGACACCAACGGCGCCGGGGACGCCTTCGTCGCCGGCTTCCTGTACGCCTGGTTCCGGGGCCGCACGCCGCTGGACTGCGCCCGGGTAGGCTCGGCCGCCGGGGCCTTCGCCTGCACCACCGCCGGGACGCACACCGCGTTCATCACGGCGGCCGAGCTGGACGGCCTCCCACCGCGGTGACGGATTTCTCATCGAGCTCCAAGCCTGCGGTAACGCCCTTTCCAGGCAAGGGCGTCATAGTCGGTGACCGAAAAGCCGTCCCGACCACGGCAGGGGAGACAGCCATGGGTCAGCATCGCCGCCAGAAGTCGCGCCGCCGCCGGCTGCTGGCCCCGTCGCTGTTCACCGTGCTGTCCGCGGTCGTGGTGGCCGTGGCGGTGAGCGGCACGCACGGGCTGGACATG
>NZ_JAFLNG010000790.1 GCF_017427025.1 Streptomyces sp. FH025 | reverse complement strand
ATTCAGAAGAGCCCTCATCCGGGAAACCGGATGGGGGCTCTTCGCGTTTTCCGGAAGCCGGCCTCGGTGTCTCTGCAAAAGTCCGAAAAAAGTTCGGGCGGTCGTGTCGAGAACGCGTGGCCGGCTCCGTCCCCGGGGTGAGCGCGACCACAATGGGGTCGTATCAGCACCGAGGAGAACACGATGGCCAAGTACCTGCTTCTCAAGCACTACCGACGCGCCCACGGCTGAGGAGACCGACTGGGTGCAGATCGTCGAGTGGTACGACGAGTTGGTACGACTGACGGACAGTCCGGTCGTTCGGCTCGACCGGGCGGTGGCGGTCGGGGAGGCCGACGGGCCGAGGGCCGGGCTGGCGGCGCTCGCGGTGCTGGACGACTCGCTGCCCCGCCGTGCCGCGGTGGAGGCCTACCTCCACGAGCGCGACGGTGACCTCGTGACGGCGGCACGGCTGTACGCCGAGGCGGCGCATAAGGCTCCCAACCTCGCCGAGCGCGACCACCTGACGCGCCAGGCGGCCCGACTCAACGCCGGGCTCACACCCCGTCGGCGCGGCTGAGGTCGGCTGAGCGGCGGTCAGAGGCGGCCGGCCGCCTTCAGCGCCAGGTAGGTGTCGGCCAGGGCCGGGGCGATCCGGGCCGGCGGGGCGTCGAGGACGGTGACGCCGTGGCGGGTGAGGCGGTCGGCGGTGTGGCGGCGGTCGGCGCGGGTCTGCTCCGCGGCGGCGGCGCCGTAGACGGCCTCCAGGGTGCCGCGGCCGGCGGCGAGGACGTCGAGGTGCGGGTCGGCGACCGAGGCGAGGACGACCTCGTGGCGCTTGGTCAGCAGCGGTAGCAGCGGGCGCAGTCCGTCCTCGACCGGGGCCGCGTCGAGGCCGGTGAGCAGGACGATCAGCGAGCGGTGCGGCGCCATCTTGAGCGCGGTGGAGACCAGCGAGCGCATGTCGGTCTCGTGGAGCGCGGGCTCCAGGAGGGCCATCGCGTTGGTGAAGGCCGGAAGGATCTCGTGCGGCGAGCTGGCGACCACGGCCGCGCGCTTGCGGGCGTCGTGGGCGAGCAGGTCGACCCGGTCACCGGCGCGGGTGGCGAGGGCGGTGAGCAGCAGGGCGGCGTCGAGGGCGGCGTCCAGGCGGGGGGCGTCGCCGACGCGGCCGGCCGAGGTGCGGCCGGTGTCGAGCACGACGAGGATGTGCCGGTCGCGTTCGGGGCGCCAGGTGCGGACGGCGACGGTGTTGCGGCGGGCGCTGGCGCGCCAGTCGATGGAGCGGACGTCGTCGCCGGGCAGGTACTCGCGCAGGGAGTCGAACTCGGTGCCCTGGCCACGGGTCAACACCGAGGTGCGGCCGTCGAGTTCGCGCAGCCGGGCGAGCCGGGAGGGCAGGTGCTTGCGGCTGGTGAACGGGGGGAGCGCGCGGACCGTCCAGGGCACGTGGTGCGAGCCCTGGCGGCCGGCCAGGCCGAGCGGGCCGAGCGAGCGGACCGTCACCCGGCGGGCGTGGTGGTCGCCGCGGCGGCTCGGGGTGAGGACGGACACGGCGCGGCGCCGTTCGCCGCCGGGGACGGTGAGGGCGTGCCGGGAGGAGGCCTCGGCGGTGCCGGGGCGCCAGGCGGAGGGGGCCCAGGCGTCGCGGACCAGGGCCCGCAGCGGCCGCCCGGAGGGGTTGGTGACGGTCAGTTCGACCGAGGCGGACTCGCCGAGCCGGACGGTGGTGTCGCCGCCCCGGACGATCCGCAGGCTGCGGACGGGGGCGGCGAGCACCAGGTCGACCAGGACGGCCAGCAGGACCGCGCCGGTGACGATGCCCACCCCGGCGGGGGAGGGCAGCAGCAGGCCCACGACGAGCGCGCCGAGCGCGGCGATCAGGGCGGTTCGCCCGGTGAGGGCCATGCGGATGCGCTCCTTCGGAAGCCCGTGAAGTCCGTACGGTCGGTTGGGTTCGTGCGGTCCGTGGGCCGGAGGCCCGGAACGGGTGCGGTGCGGTGGGTTCAGCGGGGGGCGGGCGTCTGGGTCAGGACGGCCTGAATGACGGAGTCGGCGGTGACTCCCTCCATCTCGGCCTCGGCGCGCAGCGCGACGCGGTGCCGCAGGGTGGGCAGGGCGAGTGCCTTGACGTCGTCCGGCGTGACGTAGTCGCGGCCGGCCAGCCAGGCCCAGGCGCGCGAGGCGGCGAGCAGGGCGGTGGCGCCGCGCGGGGAGACGCCGATGGACAGCGACGGGGACTGCCGGGTGGCCCGGCAGAGGTCGACGATGTAGGCGAGGACCTCGGGGGAGACGGTCAGCTTCGCGATCTGCGCGCGGGCGGCGGCGAGGTGCTCGGGCCCGGCGACCGGGCGGACCCCGGCGGCCGCGAGGTCGCGGGGGTCGAAGCCGGCGGCGTGCCGGGAGAGGACCTGGAACTCCTGGTCGCGGTCGGGCAGCGGCAGGATCAGCTTGAGCAGGAAGCGGTCCAGCTGGGCCTCGGGCAGCGGGTAGGTGCCCTCGTACTCGACCGGGTTCTGGGTCGCGGCGACCAGGAACGGGACGGGCAGCGCGCGCGGCTCGCCGTCCACGGTGACCTGCCGCTCCTCCATGGCCTCCAGCAGGGCGGCCTGGGTCTTCGGCGGGGTGCGGTTGATCTCGTCGGCGAGCAGCAGGTTGGTGAAGACCGGGCCGGGCTGGAAGGAGAACTCGGCGGTGCGGGCGTCGTAGACGAGGGAGCCGGTGACGTCGCCGGGCATCAGGTCGGGGGTGAACTGGATCCGCTTGGTCTCCAGGCTGAGCGCGGTGGAGAGGGTGCGGATCAGCAGGGTCTTGGCGACGCCGGGGACGCCTTCGAGCAGCACGTGGCCGCCGCACAGGAGCGCCACCACGAGGCCCGTGACGGCGGAGTCCTGGCCGACGACGGCCTTGCCGATCTCGGCGCGCAGGGCGGTCAGCGCCGCCCGCGGGTCGGTGTCGGGGGTAGCGGGTGCCGTGCCGGGGACGGAGCGGAGCTGGGCGGTTGCCTGGTCGGTCACGGGTTCCGTACCTGCCTTTCGAGGGCGTCGAGGTCGTCGGCGAGCCGCAGCAGCGCGGCGTCGTCGGTCGGGGGCGGGCCGTACAGCAGGGCCCGGACGTCCCCGGCGGGTCGTTCGGGGAGGCGGTCGGCCACGGCGGCGCAGAGCGCCTCGGGGTCGGGTGCGTCGGCCTGGAGCGGGACGCCCAGGGCGGGGGCGAGGCGGTGGGCGGCGGC
>NZ_JAFLNG010000079.1 GCF_017427025.1 Streptomyces sp. FH025 | reverse complement strand
TGGAGACCGACGTGACGGTCGACCCACAGGGCGCGTCCGCGACCCCCGCCGGCGCCGGCGTCGGGCTCCAGTCTGCCGTATGGGTGGCGGTGCGGGCGGGTCCCACGCACAACCGGGCGGATCATGACCAGGAGGGGTCCGGATCCGGGCACGGAACGAACCGGGACACCCACGGAAGGGTCATCCGGTCCGTAGGGGCGTTCGATGTACGTTCGAAGTGTGTTCGACCGTCGCTCCGCCGCCGGATCGTCACCTCACCGTCTCCGGGCGCGTTCGGGCTGATCGTCCGGGTCGCCTACCATCACATACGACACGCTGCCCGGATCTGTGCCGGTACCGGCGCGCCGCCGCCCGGCCGGGGCGAACACCCGGTTCGGAGGGAAGCGGCGCGGCCGTGCCCGTCGGCACGTCCCCGCGCGCACAGCACGACGCTCGACGGATCAGGAGACCCCGCATGATCGGCCTCGTTCTGGCAGCCGGCGCCGGCCGCCGGCTGCGCCCGTACACCGACACCCTTCCCAAGGCGTTGGTGCCGGTCGACGGGGAGCGGACGGTCCTGGACCTCACCCTCGGCAACTTCGCCGAGGTCGGCCTGCGCGAGGCGGCGATCGTCGTCGGCTACCGCAAGGAGGCGGTGTACGACCGCAAGGACGCCCTGGAGAGCAAGTACGGCGTCAAGCTCCACCTGGTCGAGAACGACAAGGCCGAGGAGTGGAACAACGCCTACTCGCTGTGGTGCGCCCGTGACCTGTTCTCCGAGGGCCTGCTGCTGGCCAACGGCGACACCGTCCACCCGGCCTCCGTGCAGCGCACGATGCTGGAGGGCAACCAGCGGCTGACCGAGGCCGGCACCGCGCCCGGCATCCTGCTCGCCCTCGACACGGTGAAGAAGCTCGCCGACGAGGAGATGAAGGTCGTCGTCGACCCGGCCGCCGGCATGCGCCGCATCACCAAGCTGATGGACCCGTCGGAGGCCAGCGGCGAGTACATCGGCGTCACCGTGATCAACCCGGCCGCCGCCGCCGACCTGACCGACGCGCTGCGCGCCACCTACGAGCGCGACCCGCAGCTGTACTACGAGGACGGCTACCAGGAGATGGTCGACCGGGGCCTGCGGATCGACGTGCAGCCGATCGGCGAGGTGTCCTGGGTCGAGGTCGACAACCACGACGACCTGGCGAAGGCGCGGGAGATCGCGTGCCGGTACTGACCCGACTGGTTCCGTCGCCGCTGTTCGTGGAGATCCGTTCGGGCGCGCTGGACGCGCTCGGCGGCATCCTCGCGGACCAGCGGCTGTCGGCCTCGGGCCGGATCGCGGTGGCGATCAGCAACGGCTCCGGGGCGGCCATGCGCCGCCGCCTGGAGCCGGCCCTGCCCGGTGCCGACTGGTACAACGTGGACGACGGCAGCCTGGACAGCGCGGTGCGGCTGGCCGAGGCGATGCGCGGCGGGCACTACGACGCGATCGTCGGCCTCGGCGGCGGCAAGATCATCGACGCCGCCAAGTACGCCGCCGCCCGGGTCGGCCTGCCACTGGTCGCGGTCGCCACCAACCTGGCCCACGACGGCATCTGCTCGCCGGTCTCCACCCTCGACAACGACGCCGGCCGGGGCTCGTACGGGGTGCCCAGTCCGATCGGCATCATCGTCGACCTGGACGTGATCCGGCAGGCCCCGCAGCGCTTCGTCGCGGCCGGCATCGGGGACGTCGTCTCCAACATCTCGGCCTGCGCGGACTGGGAGTTGTCACAGGCGGTCACCGGTGAACCGGTGGACGGACTGGCCGTGGCGATGGCCCGCTCGGCGGGCGAGAACCTGCTGCGGCACCCAGGGAGCACTCAGGATCAGGACCTCCTGACGGCCCTGGCCGAGGCCCTGGTACTGTCCGGCATCGCGATGAACATCGCGGGCAGCACCCGACCCTCCTCGGGCGCCTGCCACGAGATCTCGCATGCCCTGGACGTGCTGTACCCCAAGCGCTCCGCCCAGCACGGCGAACAGGTGGGCCTCGGTGCCGCGTTCGCCAGCTTCCTGCGGGGCGAGCGCGAGCTGACCGGTCTGATCGTGGAGCGCCTGGCGAGCCACGGGCTGCCGGTGACCGCTGCTCAGATCGGTTTCACCGAAGCGGAGTTCACCGAAGCGGTGCACTACGCTCCGAACACCCGACCGGGGCGCTTCACCATCCTCGAGCACCTCGATCTCTCCCCTTCCGCAATCAGGGACGCGTACGCCGACTATGTCCAAGCCGTCAACAGCTGACCCCTCCACCGCGGGTGCCGAGCGGCCCCCGGTGGACCTGACCCGCCGGCCCTCGATCGAGGAGCTGCGCGCGGTGATCCACCCGGAGGGCATGCTCCAGCGCCGTAGCGCCGAGCACTGGGCCGGGCGCCTGTACATGCGGAGGATCTCACTGCGGATCACCCGCGTGCTGTCCACCGTGACGGCGATCACGCCCAACGGCCTGACGTACCTGATGATGTTCACCGGCATCCTGGCCGGTGCCGCGCTGATCGTCCCGGGCCTCACCGGCGCGATCCTGGGCGCCCTGCTGATCCAGGTCTACCTGCTGCTGGACTGCGTGGACGGAGAGGTCGCCCGCTGGCGCCGGCAGACCTCGCTCACCGGTGTCTACCTGGACCGGGTCGGCCACTACATGTCCGAGGCGGCCCTGCTGACCGGCCTCGGCCTGCGTGCCACCGACCTGCTGCACCGCGAGGGCGGCGGCTCCCACTGGGAGTGGGCGTTCCTGGGAACGCTGGCCGCGCTCGGCGCGATCCTGATCAAGTCCGAGACCGACCTGGTGGACGTGGCCCGCGCACGCAGCGGCATGACGGCCGTCGAGGACAGTGCCTCGGTGCCGCGCTCGTCGTCGGTGGCCAAGGCCCGCCGGGCGGCGTCCTTCCTGAAGTTCCACCGCCTGGTCGGCGCGGTCGAGGCCTCGCTGTTCATCCTGGCCGCCGGGGTCGCCGACGCCGTGCACGGCGGGCTGCTGTTCACCCGGCTCGCGGTCGTGGTGCTGGCGGCGATCGCCATGCTGCAGACCGTGCTGCACCTGCTGAGCATCGTCCTTTCGAGCAGGCTGCGATGAGCGCGCAGACCACCGCGGAGAACTTCCGCCTCGGCGCCGTGATCATCACCATGGGCAACCGGCCCGCCGAGCTCAACGCCCTGATCGAGGCCGTCCGCGCCCAGGAGGGCCCGGCCGTCGAACTCGCCGTGGTCGGCAACGGCGCCCCGCTGCCCCCGCTGCCGGAGGGCGTGCGCAGCGTCGAGCTGCCGGAGAACCTCGGCATCCCGGGCGGCCGCAACGTCGGCATCGAGCTGTTCGGGCCGGACGGCCGGGACGTGGACGCCGTCCTCTTCCTGGACGACGACGGGAACCTGCCGCGCACCGACTCGGCCCGCCTGCTGCGCGAGGCCTTCGCGGGCGACCCGGAGCTGGGCATCGTGTCCTTCCGGATCGCCGACCCCGACACAGGCGTCACCCAGCGCCGCCACGTCCCCCGGCTGCGCGCCAGCGACCCGCTGCGCTCCTCCCGGGTGACCACCTTCCTGGGCGGCGCGAGCGCCGTGCGCTGCAAGGTGTTCGAGCAGGCCGGCCAGCTGCCCGCCGAGTTCTTCTACGCGCACGAGGAGACCGACCTCGCGTGGCGCGCGCTGGACGCCGGCTGGGCCATCGACTACCGGGCGGACGTGGTGCTGCACCACCCGACCACCTCCCCGGCCCGGCACGCCACCTACTTCCACAACGTGGCCCGGAACCGGGTCTGGCTGGCGCGACGGAACCTTCCGGCCCCTTTGATGCCTCTCTATCTGGGAACCTGGTTTCTGCTGACCCTGGCCCGCCGTCCCTCCCCGGAGGCGCTGAAGGCCTGGTGGGGCGGATTCCGGGCGGGCTGGCGCGAACCCTGCGGTCCGCGGCGGCCCATGCGATGGCGTACCGTTTGGCAACTGACCAGGCTGGGCCGACCTCCGATCATCTGATTCGATCAGACGATCGATCGCCACGGCCGGTGACCACACACCGGCCGGAACCTCCCCCCGTGATCCCGGTGGATCCCCATCGGCGCGAGGCCGGCGGACCCCCGCCGACCGGCCGCCCCGACCGATCCCGCGTGAAGGACGAATGTGTCGACAGTGAGTGAACCCGTCAGCCTCTCAGCCCCGAGGGGGGCGGACGCGGGCCTGACCCCCAAGCAGCTTGCGGACAAGTACGGTCTGTCGGTGAGCGGTGCCCGGCCCGGCCTGTTCGCGTACACCAAGCAGCTCTGGGCCCGGCGCCACTTCATCTGGGCCTTCGCCACCGCCCGTCTGGTGGCCCAGTACACCGATGCCAAGCTGGGCCAGCTGTGGCAGGTCGTGACCCCGCTGCTCAACTGCGCGGTGTTCTACCTGGTCTTCGGCGTCATCCTGCAGAGCAAGGACAACTTCCCGCCGAACACCTACATCGCCTGGCTCTGCATCGGCGTCTTCGTCTTCCAGTTCACCCAGAACGCGGTGCAGTCCGGCACCCGGGCGATCTCCGACAACCTCGGCCTGATCCGCGCGCTGCACTTTCCGCGCGCCAGCCTGCCGATCGCCTTCACCGTGATCCAGCTCCAGCAGCTGATGATCTCGATGGTCGTCCTGGTCATCACCGTGCTGGCCGCCGGCATCACCCCCGGCCGGACCTGGCTGCTGATCATCCCGGCGCTGTTCCTCCAGACGCTGTTCAACACCGGCGTCTCGCTGATCTTCGCCCGGATCGGCTCCAAGACCAGCGACATCTCCCAGCTGATCCCCTTCGTGATGCGCGCCTGGATGTTCCTGTCCGGTGTGATGTTCAGCATCCAGGACAAGATCCAGACCTGGCCGCACTACATCCAGACGATCATGGCCATCAACCCGGCCTCGGTCTACATGGACCTGCTGCGGCACGCCTTCGCGCCGGTCATCTACAACAAGCACCTTCCCGAGCACCAGACCCTCCCGCCGCACCAGTGGGCGTACGGCATCGCCTGGGGCGTCGGCATGTTCGTCATCGGATACGTCTTCTTCTGGAAGGCCGAGGAGGAGTACGGCCGTGGCTGACACCGACCTGACCAAGCGCGACGCCGTCCGGGACGCGGACGTGGCCCGCGAGCCCACCGTCGTCGTCGACGACGTGCACATCGTCTACCGGGTGCACGGCGCCGGCTCCGGCAAGGGCAGCGCCACCTCGGCGCTGAGCCGCATCATCTCCCGCAAGCGCGCCGCCGGCGTGCGCGAGGTGCACGCGGTGCGCGGCATCAGCTTCACCGCGTACAAGGGTGAGGCGGTCGGCCTGATCGGCTCCAACGGCTCCGGCAAGTCGACCATGCTGGCCGCCATCGCTGGCCTGCTGCCGACCGAGAAGGGCGGCATCTACACCAACGGCCAGCCCTCGCTGCTGGGTGTCAACGCGGCCCTGATGAACGAGCTCACCGGCGAGCGCAACGTCATCCTGGGCTGCCTGGCGATGGGCATGTCCCCGGCCGAGGTGAAGCGCCGCTACCAGGACATCGTCGAGTTCTCCGGGATCAACGACAAGGGCGACTTCATCTCGCTGCCGATGCGCACCTACTCCTCCGGCATGGGTGCCCGGCTGCGCTTCTCCATCGCGGCCGCCAAGGCCCACGACGTGCTGCTGATCGACGAGGCCCTGGCCACCGGTGACCAGGCCTTCCAGCAGCGCAGCAAGCGGCGGATCGAGGAGCTGCGCGAGTCCGCCGGTACGGTCTTCCTGGTCAGCCACGACAACAACTCGATCCGCGAGGTCTGCGAGCGGACCATCTGGATCGAGCACGGCGAGCTGGTCATGGACGGCCCGACCGAGGAGGTCGTCGGCCGCTACGAGCGCGGCGAGCGCCCGTAATCCCGTGGCTCTCGAGGGCCGGCTCCGGAATACTCCGGAACCGGCCCTTCGGCATGCGGTCCGCCGGTAGCCCGGGTGGCTCGCCGCCGCGGGGGTGAGCGCCCCAGTGCGCGGGCGGGGCGCTCTTCTCGGGCGCGCTCCGTGCTGTCAGGCTGTGGGGCGCGGGGGCGGTGTGCCGTACGTGACGCCCGCGCTCGGACGCGTGTCCGAGTCGGACCGGTGGTACCGAGCGGTGTAGAACGGGGGAGTGACAGCAGTGTCGGCTTCGGCCCAGCCCAGAGATACGCCGGTGAACCCTTCCGCGGGACAGACCCTGGAGAAGGCGGGGGCGGAGAACTTCCCGGTCGCCCCCTTCTTCCTGCCCGCGGCGTGGCGAGACGACCTGATGGCGGTCTACGGCTTCGCCCGGCTGGTCGACGACGCCGGCGACGGCGACCTGGCCGATCCGGCCGCCACCGCGACCCTGCTCGGGGTCGAGCAGCGGCCCCCCGTCACCCCTTCGGCGCAGCCCGGCCCGCCCGACCCGGCGGAGGTCGCCTTCCGGCTCGCCCTGCTCGACGGACTGGAGCACGACCTCGACCGGGTGTTCGAGACGGCTCTGCGCCCCGGCGGCGCCGACCGTCCCCGCCACCCGCTGATGAGCGCCCTCGTTCCGCTGGTCGACCGGCACGGCCTCACCCCGGAGCCGTTCCGCCGTCTGATCGAGGCCAACCGGGTGGACCAGACCACCACCCGCTACGCCACCTACGACGACCTGATCGGCTACTGCACCCTCTCCGCCGACCCGGTCGGCCGCCTGGTGCTGGCCATCGCGGGCGTCGCCACCCCGGAGCGGATCGTCCTCTCCGACGCCGTCTGCAGTGCCCTCCAGGTGGTCGAACACGTACAGGACGTGGCCGAGGACCTGGCCCGCGGCCGGATCTACCTCCCGACTGAGGACCTCGAACGCTTCGGCGTCACCGAGGAGGAGCTCGCGGCCCCCACCGCGACCGGAGCGGTACGGGAACTGATCGCCTTCGAGGTCGAGCGTGCCCGCACCCTGCTCGACCGCGGCGCACCATTGGTAGGTACGGTTCGGGGGAGGCTTCGACTGCTCCTGGCGGGATTCACCGCAGGCGGCTACGCGGCCCTGGCGGCCGTCGAGGACGCCGGGTACGACGTGCTCGCCCAGCAGGCGAAGCCGGACAAGCGCCGCCTCGCAGCGAAGGCGGCGGCCATCTTCGCGAAGGGAAGGTGAACGCCCGAGTGGCGGCATCACCACTGGCGTCGGCCCAGGTCATGGCGGCGTACCGGTACTGCGAGGCAGTCACCGGGCTGCAGGCGCGCAACTTCAGCTACGGCATCCGGTTGCTGCCCGAGCCCAAGCGGCTGGCCATGTCGGCCCTGTACGCGCTGGCCCGCCGGGTGGACGACATCGGCGACGGTGACCTCCCGGCCGACCGCAAGGCCGAGGCGCTGCTGAGCACCCGGGACCTGGTGGACGAGGTCCGCTCCGGCAGGGTCGCCGAGGACGACACCGACCCGATCAAGGTCGCCCTGGCCGACGCGGCCCGGCGCTTCCCGATCCCGCTCGGCGGCTTCGACGAGCTGATCGACGGCGTCGAGATGGACCTCAAGGGCGCCGAGTACCAGACGTACGAGGAGCTGAAGGTCTACTGCCGCTGCGTGGCCGGCGCGATCGGCCGGCTCTCGCTGGGCGTCTACGGCTGCGACGACCCGGAGCGCGGTGCGCACTACGCGGACACCCTGGGCCTGGCGCTGCAGCTCACCAACATCCTGCGCGACCTGCGCGAGGACGCCCTCAACGGCCGCACCTACCTGCCCACCGAGGACCTGGTCCGGTTCGGCTGCGAGCAGGGCTTCGCTCTGTCCAAGCCTCCGGTCGGCGCCGACTTCACGGGCCTGGTGGCCTTCGAGGCCGCCCGCGCCCAGGCCGCCTTCGAGGAGGGCCTGCGGCTGCTGCCGATGCTCGACCGCCGCAGTCGCGCCTGTACCGCCGCGATGGCCGGGATCTACCACCGGCTGCTCGGCCGGATCGCCGCCGATCCCGAGTCGGTGCTGCGCGGCCGGGTGTCGCTCCCGGGCTGGGAGAAGGCGTACGTCGCGCTTTCCGGGCTCGCCGGGGGGCGTTCTTGATTCTCGCCACAGTTCTGTCACGCTGTGTCAGCGGGGAATCACATCGGGGTAGAGCCGCGTTGACCACGACTGCACTGACCGCGACAGCGCCGGCCGACGGCGTGCCGGTCATGGCGACCGCCGCTCGGCGGTCCAGCGACTGCGAGGGGGAGGGCCGATGACCGGGCGAGCCGATGCCGCGCGCCCGGCCGTCGTCGTGGTCGGCGGTGGCCTGGCCGGGATCACCACCGCACTGCGGCTGGCCGAGGCCGGCCAGCGGGTCACCCTCGCCGAGGGGCGGCCCCGGCTCGGCGGTCTGGCGTTCTCCTTCCAGCGCGGCGAGCTGACCGTCGACAACGGCCAGCACGTCTTCCTGCGCTGCTGCACCGCCTACTGCGGCCTGCTGGAGCGCCTCGGCGCCACCCGGATGACCCACCTCCAGGACCGCCTGGACGTCCCGGTGCTCTCCGTCACCGGCCCCGACACGGCCCCGGTGCGCACCCTCGGGCGGCTGCGCCGGGCCGGCCTGCCCGTCCCGCTGCACCTGGCCGGCAGCCTGGCCCGCTACCCGCACCTGTCGCCGGCCGACCGCGCCCGGGTGGTCCGCGGCGCGCTCGCCCTGAAGGGGCTGGACCTCGCCGACCCGGCGCTGGACCGGCTCTCCTTCGGCGAGTGGCTGCGCCGCAACGGGCAGAACGCCGCCACCGTGGCCGCCCTGTGGGACCTGGTCGGCGTCGCGACCCTGAACGCCCGGGCCGACCAGGTGTCGCTGGCGCTCGCCGCGATGGTGTTCAAGACCGGCCTGCTCTCCGACCCGGGCGCCTCCGACATCGGCATCGCCGCCGTCCCGCTCGGCGTGATCCACCACGACCGGGCGCTCGCCGAGCTGGAAAGCGCCGGCGTGCGGGTGCTGCTGCGCGCCCGGGTCGCGGAACTCAAGCCCGCCGCTCCCCAGCACGCCGTGCGACTGGAGAGCGGGGAGCTGCTCACCGCCGACAGCGTCGTGCTGGCCGGCGCCCAGGACACCGCGGCCGCCCTGCTGCCGCCGGGAGCCCTCCCGGAGCAGGAGCGGCTGGGCGGGTTCGGCACCTCGCCGATCCTGAACGTGCACGTGGTCTACGACCGCAAGGTGCTGCGTCGGCCCTTCTTCGCCGCGCTCGGCTCCCCGGTCCAGTGGGTGTTCGACCGCACCACGCACTCCGGGCTGGCCGGCACCTCGATCGGCCGCGCCCACCCGGGCGCCCAGTACCTGGCGCTCTCGCAGTCCGCCGTCCAGGACGAGATCGACCTGCCGGTGGCCGAACTGCGCCGCCGCTACCTGCCCGAGCTGGCCCGGCTGCTCCCGGCCGCCGCCGGTGCCGAGGTGCTGGACTTCTTCGTCACCCGGGAGCGCACCGCCACCTTCGACGGGCTCCCGGGCACCGCCGCGCTGCGGCCCTCGGCCACGACCGGCGTCCCCGGCCTGCTGCTGGCCGGTGCGTGGACCGCCACCGGCTGGCCCGCGACCATGGAGGGCGCCGTGCGCAGCGGCCACGCCGCCGCCGACGCCGTGCTCGCCGCCGAGGGCGGCCGGGTGGCGGTGGACCGGGGCGACGGGAGGTGGCCCAGGTGACGGCGGGCCCCGCCGCCGGAGAGCCCGCCAGAGCCGTCGGGCGTAGCGTCGGCCTCACCGGCCGGATCGGCCGTACCGACACCGTTCGCTCCGGCACCGTTCGAACCGACACCAGCCGCACGGACACCAGCCGCACCGACAGCGCAGTAATCCGGCCGCCCCGTGCGGTCCGGCACCACGAGGAAGAGGGAAAGCACGTGGAGTCACGCACCGGCTTCGCCGTCGGAGGCACGGCGCACGCCGAACCGGTCTCGGTGCCGGAGCTGCTCGCCCGCAGCCGTACGCTCTGCAATCCGCCGCTACGGGCCGCCGTCGCCCGTCTGGCCCCACCGATGGACACCGTCGCCGCGTACCACTTCGGCTGGATCGACCGGGACGGCACCCCGGTGGAGGGCGACAGCGGCAAAGCCGTGCGTCCGGCGCTGGCGCTGCTGTCCGCCCAGGCCACCGGTGCGGCGGCCGAGGTGGGCGTGCCCGGTGGGGTCGCTGTTGAACTGGTGCACAACTTCTCCCTCCTTCATGATGATCTGATGGACGGTGACGAGACCCGGCGGCACCGGGCCACCGCCTGGACGGTGTTCGGGCCGGCCCAGGCGATCCTGGTCGGCGACGCCCTGGCGACGCTCGGCACGGAGGTGCTGCTCGACACCGCGGTGGCCGGCGGCACCAGCCCCACCGACGCCGCGCGCGCCGTCCGGCTGCTCACCACGGCGACCCGCCGGCTGATCGACGGCCAGGCCATGGACGTCGCCTTCGAGCAGAGGGACAGCGTCACCGTCGCCGAGTGCCTGGAGATGGAGGGCGGCAAGACGGCCGCGCTGCTGGCCGCCGCCTCGGCGATCGGCGCGGTGCTGGCCGGCGCCGACGACAAGGTCTCCGACGCGCTCCAGCGCTACGGCCACCACCTGGGCCTGGCGTTCCAGGCGGTGGACGACCTGCTCGGCATCTGGGGCGCGACCGAGGTCACCGGCAAGCCGCACTGGGGCGACCTGCGCCAGCGCAAGAAGTCCCTGCCGGTCGCCGCCGCGCTGGCCGAGGGCGGCGCCGCCTCGCGCCGGCTGGCCGAGCAGCTGGCGGACCCGAAGGGCCGCGGCGAGGAGAGCGAGCCCGAGCTCGCCTCCCGGGCCGCGCTGATCGAGGAGGCCGGCGGCCGGGCCTGGACCCAGGAGGAGGCCCGCCGCCAGCACACGACTGCCCTCGCCGCCCTGGACGAGGTGCCCATGTCCGACGGGGTGCGCGAGCACTTCGTCGCACTCGCCGAATTCGTGGTGGTACGAGAGAGGTGACGTTACGTTGACAGCAACCGCGGACGGCCGGCTCGACCCTGAGTACGATTCCGAGCCGGTCGCGGTGGGCGACCGCCCCCCGGCCCTGCTGGGCTCGGGGCGGTGGCAGCCCGAGGACACCGGCCGGCTCCGGCCGGCCGGTGAGGCGGACCTCCGACCCGCAGACGCGCGCGAGGCCCTGACGCGCGCCACCACCCACCTGCTCTCGCTACAGTCCTCCGAGGGCTGGTGGAAGGGCGACCTGGAGACCAACGTCACCATGGACGCCGAGGACTTACTGCTCCGCCAGTTCCTGGGCATCAGGACCGAGGAGCAGACCCGGGCCACCGCCGAGTGGATCCGCTCCCAACAGCGGGAGGACGGCACCTGGGCCACCTTCCACGGCGGACCGCCCGAACTGTCCACCACCGTCGAGGCGTACGTCGCCCTCAAGCTCGCCGGTGACGATCCGAACGCCCCGCACATGCTGGCCGCCGCGCGGTACGTCCGCTCCGCCGGGGGCATCGCGGCCGCCCGGGTGTTCACCCGGATCTGGCTCGCCCTGTTCGGCTGGTGGCCCTGGGAGCGGCTGCCCGAGATGCCGCCCGAGATCATCTTCCTGCCCAAGTGGCTGCCGCTGAACATCTACGCCTTCGGCTGCTGGGCCCGGCAGACCATCGTCCCGCTGACCGTGGTCTCCGCCCACCGCCCGGTCCGCCCGGCCCCCTTCGCGCTCACCGAGCTGCACACCGACCCGGACCACCCGTACCCCGATCGGCCGCTCGCCCCCGCCACGTCCTGGGACGGTCTGTTCGAGCGCCTCGACAAGGTGCTGCACGCCTACCACCGCCGGGCCTTCCGCCCGTTGCGCCGGCTCGCCGTCGCCCAGGCCTGCCGCTGGATCGTCGAGCGGCAGGAGGCCGACGGCTGCTGGGGCGGCATCCAGCCGCCCGCCGTCTACTCGCTGATCGCCCTGCACCTGGAGGGCTACGAGCTGGAGCACCCGGTGATGAAGGCCGGGCTCGCCTCCTTCGACCGCTTCACCGTGCACACCGAGGACGGCATGCGCTGGATGGAGGCCTGCCAGTCCCCGGTCTGGGACACCTGCCTGGCCGCCATCGCGCTGGCCGACGCCGGGGTGCCGGCCGACCACCCGGCGCTGGTCTCCGCCGTCGACTGGATGCTCGGCGAGGAGATCAGCAAGCGCGGCGACTGGTCCGTCCAGCGGCCCGGGCTCCCGGCCGGCGGCTGGGCCTTCGAGTTCGAGAACGACACCTACCCCGACATCGACGACACCGCCGAGGTGGTGCTCGCGCTGCGCCGGGTCGCCCACCCCGACCCGGACCGGGTCGACGCGGCCGTGGACCGGGGCGTGCTGTGGAACCTCGGCATGCAGTCCAAGAACGGCGCCTGGGGCGCCTTCGACGTCGACAACACCAGCATGCTGCCCAACAAGCTGCCCTTCTGCGACTTCGGCGAGGTGGTGGACCCGCCGTCCGCCGACGTCACCGCGCACGTGGTGGAGATGCTCGCCGAGACCGGCCGGGCCCGGGACCCGCGCACCAGGCGCGGCATCGAGTGGCTGCTGCGCAACCAGGAGGCGGACGGCTCCTGGTTCGGCCGCTGGGGCACCAACTACATCTACGGCACCGGCTCGGTGCTGCCCGCCCTGGTCGCGGCCGGTGTGCCGGACGAGCACCCGGCGATCCGCCGGGCGGTGCGCTGGCTGGAGGACCGGCAGAACACCGACGGCGGCTGGGGCGAGGACATGCGCTCCTACGACGACCCGGAGCGCTGGGCCGGCCGGGGCGACTCCACCGCCTCGCAGACCGCGTGGGCGCTGATGGCGCTGCTCGCCGCGGGCGAGGGCCCGGGCGGCCGGGCCAACCCGGCGGTGGAGCGCGGCGTGGACTGGCTGGTGCGCACCCAGCTGCCCGAAGGCACCTGGGACGAGCCGCAGTTCACCGGCACCGGCTTCCCGTGGGACTTCTCGATCAACTACCACCTGTACCGGCTGGTCTTCCCGGTCACCGCGCTCGGCCGTTACCTCAACGGAGGCCCGGGCACCGCGAAGCCGAGCGGCACCCGGGCGATCGGGGCGGCGCGGTGACCACCGCCCCCCTGCTGGTCCTCTGCGCGCTGGGCCCCGAGGTCTGGGCCCTGCGCGGCGGCGACTGGCGCGGCTCGGTCGGCGGTTCTCCGGTGCTGGTGCGCACCGGGGTCGGCCGACGGCGGGCCGGGCTGGCCGTCCGACGGCTGCTCAGCTCCGCGCCGCAGGGCTACGGCGCGGTCGTGGTGGCCGGCTTCGGCGCCGCGGTCGGCCCGGGCGTGGCACCGGGCGACGTGGTGGCCGCCGACGGCGTCCGGGACGCCGAGGGCCACCTGTACCCGGTCGGGTCCGGGCCGGAGCTGGCCCGGGCGCTCAAGGAGCACGGCCTGACCGTGCACACCGGGGTGCACCACACCGCCGACCACGTGGTGCGCGGCCTCGAACGGCGCGCCCTGCACCTACAGGGCGCGCTCGCCGTCGACATGGAGGCCGCCGCCGTCGTGGCCGCGCTGCGGGAGGTGCGGCCGGCGCTGCCCGTCGGCGTACTGCGGGTGGTGGTGGACACCCCCGAGCACGAGCTGCTGCGGCTCGGCACCCTCCCGGCCGGGGTGCGCGCCTGGCGGACCCTGCGGGCGACGGTACCCGCGCTGGTCGACTGGTACCGGCAGGAGCTCGAATCCGGCTCCGTGACCCTGAACCACCCCACATCCTCGACGCTCCCCCAGGAGGCGAGCTAGCCATGGCCATGCCGTTGCGCCAGACCGTGCGGGTCGGCACCTACCTGATGCAGCAGAAGCTGCTCAAGCGACGGGACAAGTTCCCGCTGATCGTCGAGCTGGAGCCACTGTTCGCCTGCAACCTCGCCTGTGAGGGCTGCGGCAAGATCCAGCACCCGGCCGGCGTCCTCAAGCAGCGGATGCCGGTCGCCCAGGCGGTCGGCGCGGTCCTGGAGTCGGGTGCCCCGATGGTCTCGATCGCCGGCGGCGAGCCGCTGATGCACCCGCAGATCGACGAGATCGTCCGGCAACTGGTCGAGCGCCGCAAGTACGTCTTCCTCTGCACCAACGCGCTGCTGCTGCGCAAGAAGATCGACAAGTTCAAGCCCTCGCCGTACTTCACCTTCGCCGTGCACATCGACGGCCTGCGCGAGCGGCACGACCAGTCGGTGGCCAAGGAGGGCACCTTCGACGAGGCGGTGGCCGCGATCAAGGAGGCCAAGCGACGGGGCTTCCGGGTCACCACCAACAGCACGTTCTTCAACACCGACACCCCGCAGACCGTCATCGAGGTGCTGGACTACCTCAACGACGAGCTGAAGGTCGACGAGATGATGATCTCCCCGGCCTACGCCTATGAGAAGGCCCCCGACCAGGAGCACTTCCTCGGCGTCGAACAGACCCGGGACCTCTTCCGCAAGGCCTTCGCCGGCGGCAACCGCAAGCGCTGGCGCCTCAACCACAGCCCGCTCTTCCTGGACTTCCTGGAGGGCAAGGCCGACTTCGAGTGCACCCCCTGGGGCATTCCCAACTACTCGCTGTTCGGCTGGCAGCGGCCCTGCTACCTGATGGCCGACGGGTACGTGCCCACCTACCGGGAGCTGGTCGAGAAGACCGACTGGAGCAAGTACGGCCGCGGCAAGGACCCGCGCTGCGACAACTGCATGGCCCACTGCGGCTACGAGCCGACCGCCGTCCTGGCGACCATGGGCTCGCTCCAGCAGTCGCTGCGCGCCATCACCGAGACCGTCAGCGCCAACCGCGGGCGCTGAGAGCCGTCCTGAGCACCCGTCCGGCCCGGGCCATCGCGCCCGGGCCGGCCCCGCCCCGCCGGGCGGAGCACCACCGCACCGCTTCGAGTCGTGAGGTGTACCCATGTCACTGCTCTCCCGCGTCACGTCCCCGGCCGAGCTGCGCAAGCTCCCCGCGGCCCAACTCCCGCTGCTCGCCGACGAGATCCGCGAATTCCTGATCGACGCCGTCACCCGCACCGGTGGCCACCTCGGGCCCAACCTGGGCGTGGTGGAGCTCACCATCGCGCTGCACCGGGTCTTCGACTCGCCGTACGACCGGATCGTCTTCGACACCGGACACCAGAGTTACGTCCACAAACTGCTCACCGGCCGCCAGGACTTCTCCAGGCTGCGGATGAAGGGCGGCCTGTCCGGCTACCCCTCGCGCGACGAGTCCGAGCACGATGTGGTCGAGAACTCGCACGCCTCCACCGCCCTGTCCTACGCCGACGGACTCGCCAAGGCCGCCGGGCTGCTCGGCCAGCACGACCGGCACACCGTCGCGGTGATCGGCGACGGCGCGCTCACCGGCGGGCTCGCCTGGGAGGCGCTCAACAACATCGCCGAGGCGCGCGACCGGCCGCTGGTCATCGTGGTCAACGACAACGAACGCTCCTACGCCAGAACCATCGGCGGGCTCGCCAACCACCTGGCCACCCTGCGCACCACCCAGGGCTACGAGCGCTTCCTCGCCCTCGGCAAGGAGGCGCTGCAACGCACCCCGCTGGTCGGCCAGCCGATCTTCGACGCGCTGCACGGCGCCAAGAAGGGCTTCAAGGACGCCTTCGCGCCGCAGGGCATGTTCGAGGACCTCGGGCTCAAGTACCTCGGCCCGATCGACGGCCACGACCTGGGCGCGGTCGAGCAGGCGCTGCGCCAGGCCCGCAACTTCGGCGGGCCGGTCATCGTGCACTGCCTGACCGTCAAGGGGCGCGGCTACCGGCCGGCCGAGCAGGACGAGGCCGACCGCTTCCACGCCGTCAACCCGATCGACCCGTACACCTGTCTGCCGATCTCGCCCAGCGCGGGCGTCTCCTGGACCTCGGTGTTCGGCGAGGAGCTGCTCGCGCTCGGCGGCGAGCGGCCCGACCTGGTGGCGATCACCGCCGCGATGCTCCAGCCGGTCGGGCTGGCGCCCTTCGCCAAGGCCTACCCGGCCAGGACCTTCGACGTCGGGATCGCCGAGCAGCACGCCGTCACCAGTGCCGCGGGCCTGGCCACCGGCGGGCTGCACCCGGTGGTGGCGGTGTACGCGACCTTCCTCAACCGGGCCTTCGACCAGGTCCTGATGGACGTCGCCCTGCACCGGCTGGGTGTCACCTTCGTGCTCGATCGCTCCGGGGTGACGGGGCCGGACGGCGCCTCGCACAACGGCATGTGGGACATGTCGATCCTCCAGGTCGTCCCCGGCCTGCGGCTGGCCGCCCCGCGCGACGCCGACCAGCTGCGCGCCCAGCTGCGCGAGGCCGTCGAGGTCGAGGACGCGCCCACGGTGGTCCGCTTCCCCAAGGGGAACGTCGGGCCGGCCGTTCCGGCGGTCGAGCGGATCGGCGGGGTGGACGTGCTGCTGCGCACCGGGCCGGAGCCGGAGATCCTGCTGGTCGCCGTCGGCACCACCGCCTCCTCCTGCCTGGACGCCGCCCGGCTGCTGCTCGCCGAGGGGTTCACCGCCACCGTGGTCGACCCGCGCTGGGTCAAGCCGGTCGACCCGGTGCTGCCCGAACTCGCCGCCGCCCACCGGCTGGTGGTCACCGTCGAGGACAACGGCCGTACCGGCGGCGTCGGTTCGGCCGTCTCCCAGGCGCTGCGCGACGCCGACGTGGACGTCCCGGTCCGCGTGCTCGGTCTGCCGCAGGAGTTCCTCGGCCACGCGGCGCGCGGGGAGATCCTGGAGGAGACCGGGCTGACCGGCACGGGGGTCGCGGCCCAGACCGCCGTCTTCGCCAAGAACCTGCTACCGACCCGAGGAGCGAACCCGCGCCATGCCGGCTGAACCAGACCGCCCCGCCTTCGACCTCGCCGCCCTCCTCGCAGAGCGAGGAGGTGAGCGCTACGAGTTGCACAGCCGCCACCTCAACCCGCAGCTGCCGAGGATGCTCCGCACCATCGGCTTCGACAAGTACTACGAGCGCGCCGAGGGCCAGTACTTCTACGACGCCGAGGGCAACGAGTACCTCGACATGCTGGCGGGCTTCGGCATCTTCGCGCTCGGCCGCCACCACCCGGTGGTGCGCTCGGCGATCCGGCAGGTGATGGACCTCGAGCTGCCGGACCTGACCCGCTTCGACTGCGCGCCGCTGCCCGGGCTGCTGGCCGAACGGCTGCTGTCGTACGCGCCCGGCCTGGACCGGGTGTTCTTCGGCAACAGCGGCACCGAGGCGGTGGAGACCGCGCTCAAGTTCGCCCGGTACGCCACCGGGCGCCCGCGCGTCCTCTACGCCGAACACGCCTTCCACGGGCTGACCACCGGCTCGCTCTCGGTCAACGGGGAGAGCGGCTTCCGCAAGGGCTTCGACCCGCTACTGCCGGACACGGCCATCCCGCTCGGCGATCTCCCCGCCTTGGCCAGGGAGTTGAAGCGCGGTGACGTCGCGGCGCTGATCGTCGAGCCGATCCAGGGCAAGGGCGTCCAGGCCGCGCCGCCCGGCTGGCTGCGCGCGGCCCAGGCCCTGTTGCACGAGCACAGGGCGCTGTTGATCTGCGACGAGGTGCAGACCGGGATCGGACGCACCGGCGAGTTCTTCGCCTACCAGCACGAGGAGGGCGTGGAACCCGATCTGGTGTGCGCCGCCAAGGCGCTCTCCGGTGGGTACGTGCCGGTCGGTGCGACGCTCGGGAAGAGCTGGATCTTCGAGAAGGTGTACTCCTCGATGGACCGGGTGCTGGTGCACTCGGCCAGCTTCGGGTCCAACGCCCAGGCGATGGCGGCGGGGCTGGCGACCCTGGAGGTGATGCGCGACGAGAAGGTGGTGGAGAACGCCCGGCAGGTCGGCGACCGGTTCCGCGAACGGCTGGCCGCACTGGTCGACGAGTACGAACTGCTCGCCGAGGTGCGCGGCCGCGGGCTGATGATCGGCATCGAGTTCGGGCGGCCCAAGTCGCTGAAGCTGCGCACCGGTTGGGCGGCGCTCCAGGCGGCGCGCAAGGGGCTGTTCGCTCAGATGGTGGTCGTCCCGTTGCTGCAGCGGCACCGGATCCTGACCCAGGTGTCCGGCGACCACCTGGAAGTGATCAAACTGATCCCGCCGCTGATCATCACCGATCGGGACGTGGACCGGTTCGTGGACGCCTTCCGCGAGATCATGGACGAGGCCCACCGGGGGAGCGGCCTGATGTGGGACTTCGGGCGGACCCTGGTGAAGCAGGCGGTGGGCAACCGGTAGCGCTGCGAGGAGTGGGAAGTCGGCCCGGCCGACTTCCCACTCCGTGGGAGACACCGCGTCAGAGCTCGGTCCGGCGACGCCGGATGACCACCACGAGATCGACGGCGGCGAACAGGGTGAGCAGGCCGAGGGCGACGGCGAAGCCGGTGAGGGTGCCCCGGCTGGGAGCCCCGTCGGCGGGGGAGAACGCCGCCCAGACGGCGAAGCCCGCGGTCGCCAGCGCGAACAGCGGGGTGAAGGTGAGCGACAGCAGGTAGCGGAGCTTGAGGTCGCTGCGGGCGGTGGCCGGCTCGGTGCCGCTGCGCCACCGTCGTGGCGTGGTACTTCGCATGGCCGTTCACCTCCGGGCCGCGCGGGTGGGGCTACGATTCCAGCGTACGTCCGAGGGACGAGCCGGGGGAGGCGCGATGACGGGGTCGGACGGCGCGGGAACGGGCGCGGTGGGACAGGACGCCGAGGGGTACGCGGGGCTGCGGATCGAGCGGGCCCGGGAACTGGCCCGGCGGCACGGCTGGGCCTCGGTCCGGGTGCTGGAGCCGGGGGCGATGATCACCATGGAGTAC
>NZ_JAFLNG010000789.1 GCF_017427025.1 Streptomyces sp. FH025 | reverse complement strand
GCGCCAGCCGGGGCCCGTCCGCCGCGCCGACCGCCACGTCGATCACCTGGCTGCCGTCGGTGTCCACCCGGCCGACCGTGATGACCGTCGCGGCCAGCGAGTCGGCCCGGCCGTTGTCCGGGGTGTTGACCACGACGATCTGCTGCCCGGGCTGGAGCCGGCTGGCGGGCAGCTGGCTGCGCTTGGCCGACACCCCGGCCACGATCTGCCCGGGCTGCACCGACAGGCCCTGGGCCAGGTCGGAACCGGTGAGCATCGCACCGCGCTTCAGGTCGGTGGCGGCCCGCATGCCGACCGCCTTGGCCTTGTCCTGGGCCGACACCGGCCGCAGCGCCGGGTCGCCCGCGATCCGGGCCACCACCAGGTCGTCCTCGGTGATCACCTGCCCCCAGGGCACGTCGCGGGCCAGCGCCAGCACCGCGACCCGCTGGCCGGTGCTGTTGTAGAGGACGGCTCCGCCGAGGCCGCCGGCGGCGATCAGCGCGACCGCCATCGCCAGCATCGCCGGACGCCGCCGCCTGGCGCGCATCGTCCGGCCGGGCGCGTGCGGTGCGGCCCGCCCCCGGCCGCCCCGGCCCTGGCTCCGGTCCTGCTGATCCGGTACCGCCACGGACACCGCGGCGCCTGCGGCCGTGCCGGATCCCGGCGTCGCGAATGTACGGTTGTCCACCGGGTTCCGCCCTTCCCTCGTTCGCTTCCGGATCGTCAGTCGGCTCGTCAGTCGGTTCGTCGGTTAGTAGTCGGTCAGTCGTCGGTCGGCTCGTCAGTCGTTTCGTCGGTCAGTCGTCGGTCGGCCCGCTCGTGGCCCGGTCGCCGTCGTGGCGAGGTCAGTTGAGGACCTGCATCTCGGCGACCCTGAGCGCGAGATCGGCGCCGCGCGGCATGTCGAGGTCGAAGGTCTTCGCGTTCGGTCCGGTGATCACCACGTGCGCCTGCCAGTTCGCCGTGACCGTGCCGCTGAAGACTCCGCCCTTCTTCGTCCCCGAGCCGACCGGGAACTCGTAGCCGCAGTCCGGGGACTTGGCGCCGCCGTACTTGGGGTCGTACGGCGTCCCGGCGGTGGCGCAGTCCACGCTCATGCCGTCGCCGAAGTCCCAGGTCATGCCCTTGAGTCGCGCGGTGACGGTGACGGACGCGCCCGGGACGGACAGCGAACTCGGCGCGGGCGCCACCATGCCCTCCGCCCACAGCCAGACCGGCGCCTTCACCACGGCGGTGTCCTTGGGCGCGAAGCTCGCCACCGGGGTCGGGAAGGCCATCCGGCCGGCGAGCAGCTTCCCCTGGACGGTCAGGTCGATCACCGGGGTCGAGCCCGCCGCGTTGCTCACGAACACGGTGCTCAGACCGTCCTGCCCGCCACCGGTCTGCGGGCACATCTTCGAGTAGACGGCGCCCTCCGACGGCTTGTGCCCCTCCCAGGCCGCGTCGCCCTCGGGGGGTTGCGGGCTCAACGGGCGGAAGTAGCAGCCGACGTCGCTGTTGAAGTAGCCGAGTTCCGGGTCGTAGCAGGCCCACTCGGTGCCGTGGTAGCTGCACACCTGCGGCCCGCCGTCGTCACCGCCGCCACCGCCCTGGGAGGGGCGGGGAACGGGGGTCTTCCCGCCGGTTCCGGCGTGCGTGCAGATCACGCTCGGAGCACATTGTTCGGCACCGGCGTCCGGTGGTTCGTCCGCCGTCGCCGTAACCGCCGAGGACAGCAACAACCCGGCGGACAACGATGCGACGAACGCGAAACGCCGGGCCGGTTTCCGCGAGTTCAGCATGTCCGGTCCACCTCCCGCTTGAAGTCGTAGATCAGCCAATGCGCTTGGAACCAGCGCAGGGACGCGGTCGCGACATAGCGGTTCAGTCGGTCGGCCGGTTCCTTTGCGGCCCGGGTGACGGCATCGACGCGGCGCCAGGCCGTCAGGTCGACGCAGTCCTCGATCACGGCGGTCTGCGGATCGGCTTTCAGGTCAATGGACTTGACCACGGCCGAATTCCGCGGCGTTCCGGTCATCACCAGTTTGGCGTCGTGAAGTCGGCGCAGGCCCACCAGGGCGTCGGACAGCGCCCGCCCGGAGGAGTACGCCTCCAGCGCCGACCCGTCCGAATCCGTACGCCCGAAGGCCTCGGCCTGGGCCTGCCACCAGTCCTGATACGTCTTCACGGCCAGCCGACCCTTGGCCCCTTCAGGGCCTTCGGTCGGCGCGATCGTGGCGTTTACCGAACCACTCGAAGGAGTTAACGGGTTCACTCCCGCAACCGTGGGCGCGGCCGACCCGAGACGATCGACGGAACCGCCGGCCCCACCGCTCGCGCAAGCACCGAGCAGCAACACCAGAACCGCCCCGCCAACCCCAACCGCCCCAGGGCGCAACACATTTCCGCGCTGCCGCATCGCCCCACCTCGTCGCGACCGAGCCGATCCGTGATCCACGGCCGCCAGGAGAATTCCGCCGTCCCGCCGGTGTTTCCGCTGGGGATCGATTCTTCGCCAACCCACCCCATCACGGCAACACCTCAGGCCACCTGACCTTACGCGGAAGGCGGTTCCGTCGGGGCACTTTCCCGCCACAGAACGGCCAACAGTTCTTCGGAAAGCGACAATCCGGCCAATGCGCCCCGAATCGCGGCCCGATTGCGCATCAACAGCCGGCCGCCGTGCGGAGGAAGGAGCCGGCGCGCGCCCGGCGCTCCCGGACCGCCGGACGCCGCGTCGGCCGGACCGCCCCCGTCGAGCAGTCCGGCGACGGCGGGTTGGAGGTCCAGCGGGGCGACCGCCGCGGGGGCACCCGGAACGCCGTGACGCAGCACGGTGGTGAGGGCCTGGCTGAACGATCCCTCACCCCCCGGCCGTACGGCGTCCCGGCCGCGTCTGCCCGGGGTGTAGCGGCCGACCCGGCCCCACAGCGGGACCCGGGAGTAGCTGAGCAGTTCGCCCGCGGTGTCCTCGCCGTCGTGCTCCAGCGCCGCCCAGGTGTCCCGGTCGGCCACCGCGTCGACCAGCAGCAGCGCCTCCTCGTGGTCGCCGTGCACCATCGCGCTGACCACCCAGTCCCAGGCCAGGCCGCGCCGGTAGGCGTTGGCGGGGGTGCTGCCGCCGGTGACCAGGGCGAGCCGGCGCCCGCGCGGGTCGGCCACCAGCTGGCCGACC
Organism: Streptomyces sp. FH025; assembly: GCF_017427025.1. GTDB lineage: Bacteria > Actinomycetota > Actinomycetes > Streptomycetales > Streptomycetaceae > Kitasatospora. Next base: position 75 of record NZ_JAFLNG010000789.1, on the reverse strand, counting down.
AGACAGACCACCAGCCAGCGGCCTGGGTGCTGGGCCGCCTCCCGGACGGCGGTGAGCAGCGCGTTGGCGTCCGCG
>NZ_JAFLNG010000788.1 GCF_017427025.1 Streptomyces sp. FH025 | reverse complement strand
CCTCCTCCTCCCCTTCGCCACCGGCCGTGGGCCGGCCGTAGGGCCCTACAGCTGGCTGAGGATCGTCGGGTCCGTGATCCTCGCGTCGTCGGCCAGCAGCACCGCCTTGCTGAGGATCACCGCCGTCATGCGGTCACCCTCGAAGGGCAGGTAACCGGCCTGCGGCGCGGCCGGGTCGGCCTTGGGGACGATGCACAGGTACTGGTCGTTCGGCGTCATCAGGATGTTCCCCGAGCCGAGGTGGATCTTGTACGTGCGGCGCGAGCCCGTCACGTGGAGGAAGCGGCCCTCGACGGTGCAGCGGTCGGCGATCGCCAGCCGGGGGACCAGCCGCTCCAGCAGCACCCGGCGGGTCTCCGCGCTCTGGCTCAGCTCGCCGAAGCCGTACGAGGTCCAGTACTCCTGGTAGCGGCCCTCGGGCCCGCCGTCCTGCCAGGTCGGGTCGTTGCCGACGCTGGCCACGCCCACGAACAGGTCGACGTCGCGCAGGACTTCGGACAGGACGAGCGGCGGGACGTCGGCGATCGACAGCGGCTCCACCGGCGCGGCGCCGCCGGACGGCCGCATCCGGTAGTCGCTGCCGTAGCAGGCCGCCCAGTTCTGCGGGGCGTCGATCGGGTAGAAGCGGACCTGGTCGGTGCTCAGCCGCAGGAAGCTGCCGGAGTCGGTGGTGTCGGCGCCGAAGGCGTGACCCTCCCCGTGGACCCAGTACTCGGCGCGCAGCCCCCACTGCGGCAGCTCCCGGGTGGCCGGCGGGGCCGAGTCGTCGACCATCAGCCGCAGCTTGTTGCGCCAACCCCGGACGGCCGCGAGGGAGCTGAACTGGTGCTGGCGCAGGACGTGCCCGGCGAACCGGTTGGAGTACGTGCCCGTCGCCCGCTCGGCGTCGGTCAGCAAGTACACCTCGCGGTGCGCCTGCTTGAACGGCTGGGTGATCGCGTGCCGCTCCAGCCAGTCGCGCCAGGCCACGATCTCGGCGGACCCGCACCCCACCGGATGCCAGAGCCGGACCTCGCCGCCCTCCCGCACCGGGTCGTCGGTGAGCGTGCGCAGCTCGCCGTCGGCGAACCCGACGGCCGTCCCGTCCACCGTCCACAGCAGCCGCCGCGCCAGCGTCCCCACCAGCGGGTGGTCGAGGACCCGCTCGCGCCAACCGGCGTACGGCCAGACGCGGTCGGCGAGGAACTGGCGGTCCAGGCGCTCGCTCTGCGCGGAGAGCATCTTGTCGGCGTCCTTGACCGCCGCCTTCAGCTCCTTGAGCTCCTCGGCGTGATCGCGCTTGACGGCGGCCGGCACGCTCTTCACGACCTTGCCCGCCGAACTGCGCCATCCCAGTGCGGCCTTGACGCCCCGGACCTCCACCACCGCCGTGAAGTCGCCCAGTTGTCGCTCCGTGCGCCCGACCTCGGTCAACCCGTAGTCGGAGACGGCGAGTTCCTCCATCTCCTCGCGGGAGAGACCGAGCTCCTCGGCCCGCTGCTCCAGCACGGACTCGATCAGCCTGAGCACGGGCTTGTACGTCACCCGGGTGGCCAGCCGGGCGAGTTCGGCGAGAACCGGCTCCCCGTCGAGTCGCGCGAGCGCGCCCACGGCGGCGTTGGCGGTCTTCGGACTGCGCGGGCCGAGCCCGGACGCCTTCCGGAGCGAACTCTCGACCAGCGCCCCGAGCGCCCGCACGGCGTCCGGGTGGGCGGGCAGCATCCCGAGCACCCACGTCAGCCCGCGCAGGGCGTTGGCGTTGTACGGGTCGAACGCGGCGTTGACGTCGGGCTCCCACTCCTGGTGCTCCAGCTCGAACGTCCGCCGCCCGACCAGCGCGAGCCAGGGCACCACGATGGCCCGCACCCGCTCCGCGCCCAGCTGCTCGACCAGCGCGCCCGCCTGCCGCTCCCACGCCCGGGTGGGCCTGGCGGCCGTGGCGGTGGTCGCGTGCCGCAGCAGGGCCTGCAGCACGGGCACGTCCTCGGCCTCCCGCATCGCCCGCTCGGTCCACTCCTCGCCGACGTTGAGGACGGGTTCGGTGAGCTGCCGCGCGAGCGCGCGGAGCCTGTCGTCACCGTAGGCGTCCATCGCCGAACGCCGGAGGGTGGCCACGACCTCGGGGGCGAACGGACGGCCGTCCTCGAACTCGGCCTCGGCGAGGGTGAGGTAGCGCTTCCCGAACCACAGGCTGTGCTGTCGGCCGACCTCGCCGAGCACCTTCCCGCGCTCCGCCGACCACTTGCCGGGCCGACCGGGCAGGGTCCGCTCGATGACGGCGACCAGGCCCAGCACATTGCCGCGGGCCACGCCCGTCCCCTCCGCGGGAAGGCGCGCCGCCAGGGCGTCGGTGAGCGCGCCCCTGGCCTCCGGCGGCATCCTGCGCACCTCGGCGAGCACGGCGTCCCACACACCGGACCACGTCTCGTCGTCACTCGCCGCCAGCTCCACCAGCCCGTCGGCGATCCCCTCCAGCTCCGCCGGCGCGACCGCGCGCCGCCGGAGCAACTCCATGATCTCGTGGAACTGCACCGTCCTCAGCCCCCCACCAACGGCACGAGCTTCAGGAACGTCACCTCGGTGCCGAGCACCAGCTCGACCTCCTCCTCCGGGTCGGCGACCTGCCGGTCCCCCACCAGCACGAGGAAGCCGTTGCCCGCGAACGCCGCGAGCGCCAGCTCCGTCTGCGCCTCGGGGTCGATCCGCCGAGGCGTGCGCAGCGCGTACCCGTTCAGCACCCGCTCCGCGTCCTGCGGCTGCACCAGCCCGCGGAACACCTCCGGCGTCCGCGCGTTGTACTCCGCGACCTCCTGGAAGACCCTGCGCCGGATCAGCTCACCCACGGTGAGCCGCTCCTCCGCGACCTCCAGCCCCCACCCGTCGCTCCGGTGCCCCGCCGTCGTCTCGTCGACGAACGTCACGATTCCCATGCCATGGACAGTACGGCCCCCCGGTGACATCGCCACCGCCGGAGCCCCCGAGGCCCGGACCGTCCACGGTCAAGATCCATCGCGTCACGGATCCGTCCCAGCGGACGCCGGCCCCGCCGGGCCCGCACCGGGCACCGCGAACCGGCGTCCTGCCAGGCCCGACGGGCCCGAACCGGGCAGCGGCGCGCCCCGCGCCCGCCCCTCCGTGTCACAGCACTGTCCTGGTGGCCGGCCCGACGGAACGGCCCGACCGGCCGCGCGGTCCTCCTCACCAGAACCACCCACCCGCACCCGGCCGTCGCCACCCGAACCCGAGGA
>NZ_JAFLNG010000787.1 GCF_017427025.1 Streptomyces sp. FH025 | reverse complement strand
GCGGACCTGGCCGTTCTGCCGGACGTTCATCAGCAGCCGGGGGTCGTAGATGGTGTCCGTGTTGTTGCGCGGCTCACCCGGGAAGTAGAGCTGGGTGGTCAGGATCGGGCGGCCGGGGGCCTGGAGCTTGACGTGCAGGTGCCGGGTGCGGCCCGGGTAGAGGCCGGGGACGATGGTGTCCAGCTTGAACGCGCCGTTGGCGTCGGTGAACTGGTGCCCGCGGAAGGTGTAGCCGACGTTGTCGTAGTTGCCGTTGTCGTCGGCCTGCCAGAAGTCCAGCAGGACGCCGGAGATCGGCAGGCAGGCGCGGCCGAAGACGTAGCCGCTGACGGTCAGCCGGGTGCCCGGGCCGTCGTTGACCATCGAGCTGCGCAGCGGGGAGTTGGGCTTGAAGTACGGGCCCTCGATCTGGTCGATGGTGGGGGCGTCACCGTCGTGGCAGTCGGGGGTGAGGCCGGGGGCCTGGCCGCTGCCGGCCTGCTCCCGGGCCAGCGCGACTCCGCCGCCGATCAGCAGCGGCGCGACCCCGAGTGCGGCGGCGGCCTTCAGGACGGTCTTGCGGCTGATCATGCCGTCGGACGGGGGCATGCGCCGTCTCCTTCCCGTGTGGGTTGGGGGGTGGGGTGGCCCTTGCCATGGTGGGGGCATGACAAGGGCCGAACCGGCCGCCGTCCGCGCGCGCCGGACCGGCCACCGGTGGCCAGCACCGAACTTACGGGCCGTCCGGTGCGACCGCGATGGACATGATCCGGGGATCATGGTGATTTCCGTCGACCCGGGAGCGGAACTCCCCCGGCGTCATCCCGGTCTCCCGCCGGAAGAACCGGCAGAAGTACGCCGGGTCCGCGAAGCCCGCCTCCTTGGCGACCTGGCGGATCGTCAGATCGGTGCAGGCGAGCAGCCGTTTGGCCTCCAGGGTCTGCTGGCGGCGGATCAGCCCGCCCGGGGTGCGACCGGTGGCCTGCTTGACCAGGGTCTGCAAGTGCCCAGGGGAGACGCCGAGTTCCTGGGCGGTGGAGGCCACCGAGTGCCGCACCCCGCCCGGCTTGGCGATCAACCGGGTGAAGGCGGCGGCCAGTTCGGCCGGACGGCTGGGCACCGTCGGCCGCTCGTCCGGGACGCAGGCGCGCAGCGCCCGGACGATCAGGATGTGCAGGCTGGCTCGCAGCACGCTCTGGTAGCCGGGCGCCCTGGTCAGGTACTCGTGCTCCATGTCGGCGAGCAGCGCGCCGATGGCGTCGGCCTGTTCGCCGAGCACCAGGGAGGGCCGGGAGGCCAGGGCGCGCAGCGCGGCGAGGTCCTGCGGATGGCCGAGCAGGAAGTCCTCGTTGAACAGCACGACCCGGCCCGCGAGTTCCTCGGCGTCCGCCCAGTGGTGCACCTGGCCGGGCGTGATCACGCACAACTGCGGTGGGGCCAGCGGCCGGTGCACCAGGTCCAGGACGTGGGCACCCCGGCCGCCGGTGACGAGGACGATCTCGTAGAACGAGTGGCGGTGGGGGAAGTTGGCCCGTGAGAGCGGGCCTATCGCGTCGAAACTGCCGATGGCGAAGGGGAGCAGGTGGGGCAGCGGGACCTGTAAACGGTGCAACGGCAGGTCCGGCGTGGTTCGGGGGGTGGGGGTGGTCCGTCGCGCATCCATCGGAGCAGTGTGCGACCTATTCCCGGAATAGGTCCAGACCACCGCTGCTACATCGGCGGCCAGGGGATCGCGGGCCAGTCCCGGGAGGGCAGCGGATGCCGGCCCGAGCCCTGCAGCGCGGCCACCCGGGCGCGGGTGGCGTCCAGTTCGGCGGCGGTCAGGTGCGGGGCCAGGCGCTCGGCCAGCTCGCCGTCCAACTGCTCGGCCAGCCGGGACAGCACCTCCAGCGCCTCGGCGGGCAGCAAGTCGCCCGCCCAGCCCCAGAGCAGGGTGCGCAGCTTGCCCTCGGTGTTGAAGGTGACGCCGTGGTCGATGCCGTACACCCGGCCGTCGGCGGCCGGGATCAGGTGGCCGCCCTTGCGGTCGGCGTTGTTGAGCACCGCGTCCAGCACCGCGAGCCGGCGCAGCCGCCGGTCGTCGTGGTGCACCAGCAGCGCGGTGCGGCCGTCCCCGACCTCGGCCCGGACGATCGGCAGCCAGCCCCGCTCCGGCCCGTCCGGGTCCTGCAGCGCCAGCAGCGGCTCGGCCTGCGGGTCCGGCTCGACCCACAGCTGCACCATGCCGGGGCCGTGCGGGCCCTCGCGCAGCACGGTGGGCGGGATCAGCGCCCAGCCGGTCGCGGCGGACAGCTCGTACGCGGCGACCTCGCGGCCGGCCAGCGTGCCGTCCGGGAAGTCCCAGAGCGGGCGTTCGCCGGCCACCGGCTTGTAGACGGCCTGCGCGCTCAGCGAACCGTGCTCGACCGTGCAGTACAGCGCGGCGTTGGAGGCGTCGGTGAGCCGGCCGTGCACGGTCAGCTCGCCCTGGCGCAGCAGCGCGAGGGCGGTGGGCACGTCGGCGGCGAGGGCGGCGGCCGCGGCCGGATCGGCCTGCGGCGGAGTCTCGGTGTTCAGCGCCGGTACCCGTTCGCGCGGGGGCACAGGTGGCCCTCCGGGTCCAGCGGCAGGTTGCAGAACGGACAGGGCTTGCGGCCGGCCGCGACCAGGTCCAGCGCGCGCTTGGCGAACACCCGGGCCATCGCGCCGGACAGCCGCACCCGCAGCATGTCGGGGCCGTTCTCGTCGTCCCGGAAGACCGCCTCCTCGCCGTCCTCCTCCTCGTCCTCCACCACCGCCTGCGCCTCGACCACCAGGCAGCTGTCCACGCTGTCCCAGGCCAGGGCCATGGTGCCGACCCGGAACTCCTGCTCCAGCGGCAGGTCCAGCGGGGCGGTGTCGAGCAGGTCCCGCGGCGCGGTGGCCGGGATCGAGGCGTCCCCGCCGCTGCGGCGCAGCGCCTCGTCCAGCACCTCCTCGATCCGCTCGGCGAGCGCCGCGACCTGGGTCTTCTCCAGCAGCACGCTGGTGATCCGGCCCCGGGCGCTGGCCTGCAGGTAGAACGCCCGGGCGCCGGGCTGGCCGACGGTGCCGGCCACGAACCGTTCGGGCTGGTCGTAGAAGAAGACCTGACGGGGCACGCTCTCGCTCCGGATCGTGTCGGTCGGCTCGGATCCGCCATGGGGGATCGCAGGATGGTGGGGCCCACAAGTCATCGGACTCGCGAGCCGTCGGACTTCCAAGTCACTCGTAAGTCACCCTACGACCTCCGGGCCC
>NZ_JAFLNG010000786.1 GCF_017427025.1 Streptomyces sp. FH025 | reverse complement strand
CGAAGGCCTCGGCCAGGCGCGCGGTGAGCCGGATGCTGAGGATGGAGTCGCCGCCCAGCTCGAAGAAGCCCTCGGTGACGCCGGGCGGGCGGATGCCCAGGACCTCGCCGAAGAGTTCGGCGGTGCGGCGTTCGGCGGCGGTGCGCGGCTCGACCCGCTCGCGGGGCCCTCCGTCGTGATCAGCGCCGGGCGCGGGGAGGGCGGAGCGGTCGAGCTTGCCGTTGCGGCTCAGCGGCAGGGCGGCGAGCGGGACGAAGGCGGCGGGGACGAGGTAGTCGGGCAGGGTGCGGGCGGCGAAGGCCCGCAGTTCCTCCGGTTCGGCGCCGGCCGGGCCGACGACGTACGCGACCAGCCGCCGGGCGCCGGGCCGGTCCTCGCGGGCGACCACGGCGAGGTCGGTGACCCCGGGGTGGGCGGCGAGGGCGGCCTCCACCTCGCCGGGCTCGACCCGGAAGCCGCGGATCTTCACCTGGTGGTCGGCGCGGCCGAGGAACTCGACGGTGCCGTCCGAACGCCGCCGGGCCAGGTCGCCGGTGCGGTACATCCGGGCACCGGGCGGCCCGTACGGGTCGGCGAGGAAGCGGGCCGCGGTCGCACCGGGGCGGCCGAGGTAGCCGCGGGCGACGCCCTCGCCGGCCAGGTACAGCTCGCCCGCGAAGCCCGGGGGGACGGGCCGCAGGCGCCGGTCGAGGACGTGGACGCGCCGGTCGTCCAGGGGGCGGCCGATGGGGACGGTGTCGGGCACCGCCGCCGCGTCGGTGAGCTCGTGGGCGGTGGCGAAGGTGGTGGTCTCGGTGGGCCCGTAGCCGTCCACCACGGTGAGCCCGGGGCAGGCGGCCAGGACCCGCCGTACGGCGGCGGCGGGCACCACGTCGCCGCCGGTCCACAGGGTGCGCAGGCCGGCGAAGCAGTCCGGCGCGTCCTGGGCGAGCAGCCGGAAGAGCCCGGCGGTGAGCCACAGCGCCGTGGGGCCGTCCGGCCCGGCGAGGCGGCGCAGCAGGGCCGCGTCCACCGGCCCGTCGGGGGCGACGAGGACGCAGCCGCCGGTGAGCAGGGGCGCCCACACCTCGAAGGTGGCGGCGTCGAAGGCCACCGGCGAGTGCAGCAGCACCCGTTCGCACCGGCCGTCGGCGAAGCGGCCGTCGGTGGCGAGGGAGGCGACGTCGCGGTGGCGGACGGCCACGGCCTTGGGCTCGCCGGTCGAGCCGGAGGTGTACATCACGTAGGCGAGCCGGTCGGGGTCGGCAGGCGGCAGGGGTGCGTTGGCCGCTTCGGTCCGGACGGCTGCGACGTCGGCGGCGCTGAGGCGGCGGGTGGCGCCGGCCCGGGCGAGCAGAGCGCGGCGGCGCTCCTCGGGGGCCCTCAGGTCGACGGGCAGGTAGGCGCCGCCCGCCTTGAGGACGGCCAGTTGGGCGACGACGATTTCGGCCGAGCGGTCAAGCTCCAGCGCCACCGGCTCCTCGGGCGCCAGGCCTTCGGCGAGCAGCCGGGCCGCCAGGCCGTCCGACCAGGCGTCGAGCCGGCGGTAGGTCAGTTCGCGGTCGCCGTCGCGGACGGCGGGCGCCTCGGGGGTGCGGCGGGCCTGCTCGGCGAAGAGCGTCAGCGGGCTGTTCGGTGCGGCCGGGCGGGCGGTGGAGTGCCAGGCGGCGAGCAGCTCCCGGTCGGCCGGGGTGAGGAGGTCGAGGTCGGCGAGGTCTCCGTCGAGGCCTTCGGCGAGGGCGGTGAGCAGCAGGGCGAGGCGGTCGGCGGCGTCCTCGGCCGTCCGGCGGTCGAAGAGCGCGGGGTCGTAGGCGAGGTCGAAGCCGAGCCGGTCGGTGAGGTGGGCGCGCAGGCACCAGGGGAAGGTGGTGGCGTCGTCGGCGCGCACCTCGACCACCCGGACCCCGGTGCGGGCCTCGGCCGACTCGTCGACGGGGTAGTTCTCGAACACCAGCATGCTGTCGAACAGCGGCTCCCCGGCGGGCAGTTCGCCGAGTGCCTGGATGCGGGGCAGTGCCAGGTGGTCGTGGCGGCGGCCTTCGCTCTGGCGGTCCTGGAGCTCGCGCAGCCAGGGCAGCACCCCGCCGGCGGCGATCGGTATCCGAGTCGGCACGGTGTTGATGAACAGGCCGATCATCGACTCGACGCCGGGCAGTTCGGCCGGGCGTCCGGACACGGTGGTGCCGAAGACCACGTCCTCGGCGCCGCCGTAGCGGGCCAGCAGCAGCGCCCAGGCGCCCTCCACCACGGTGTTGACGGTGAGTCCGGCGGCTGCGGCGCGTTCGCGCAGCCGGGCGGAGAGCGACTCGTCCAGCGCGCGGTGGACGGCGGCGGTGGAGCGGGCACGGTGGGCTTCGGCGGGCCGGCGGTCGTACGGCAGCGGGGTCCGTTCGGTGAACCCGGCCAGGGCGTCGGCCCAGTGGGCCTCGGCGGCCTCCTCGTCCTGCTCGCGCAACCAGCCCAGGAAGTCCGCGAAGGGCCGCCGGACCGGCCTCGGGGCCTGCGGGCCGCCGGTCAGCGCGGCGTACTCCTCGCACACCTCGGTGAGCAGTTGGCCGGTGCTCCAGCCGTCCAGGATCAGGTGGTGGGTGGACCACAGCAGCAGGACCTCGTCGCCGGGCAGCGCGGCCAGGGTGAGCCGGGTGAGCGGCGCGGTGGTGAGGTCCAGTGCGGTGGCGCGCTCCTGGGCGAGCAGCCGCTCGGTCTCCGACTCCCGCTGCCCGGGCGCCAGTTCGCGCCGGTCCAGGTGGCGGACGGGCAGCGCGGCGCGGCGGGCGACCACCTGGACGGGGTGCGGCAGGCCCCGCCAGTGCACGGCGGAGCGCAGCGCCGGGGTGCGGTCGGCGACGCGCTGCCAGGCCTCGGCGAAGGCCCTCGGGTCGGCGACTCCGGCGAGGCGGACGGCGATCCGGTCGACGTAGGCGCCGTCGGTGTCGACGAGTCCGTGGAAGAGCATGCCGGACTGCAACGGGGTCAGCGGCAGCACGTCCTCGACCTCGCGGCCGTCGCCGACCAACCGGTCCAGCCGCGCCTGGTCGAGGCCGGCCAGCGGGAAGTCCGAGGGGGTGCGGCCGCCGGCGCCGGGGCGGGCGCAGTGCTCCGCGAGGTCGCGCAGCGCGGCGGCCGTCTCCTCGGCGAGGGCGCGGACGGTGGCCTCCTCGTAGACGGCCGAGGGGTAGGTCCACTCCAGTTCCAGGCGGCCTGCTTGGACGATGCCGGTGATGTCCAGCAGGTAGGGGCGGGGCGCGTCGGGGTCGGTG
>NZ_JAFLNG010000785.1 GCF_017427025.1 Streptomyces sp. FH025 | reverse complement strand
GTCGAACTCGTCCGTGTCGCCCGGCTCGACCCGCGCGCCGATCCGCCGCAGGGCGCGGGAGATCGGGGTGCCCTCGGGTGGGGACGGCTCGAACTCGCCGCTGCTGAGCGGGCCGAGGACGATCCGGCCGTTCGACCAGACGGCGGCGCGCTGGGTGCCGCTGCCGCCGAAGTAGTCGGCCTCGACGCGGGCGATCGGCTCGGCCTTGGACCAGGCGGCGAGCCGGAGTTCGAAGCCGTCCGAGTGCCCGCCGAAGCCGGCGCCATCGCCGGACTTCGACCCGGCTTCGCCGCCCTGGAGCGCCGCGAGGACGGCGGGGGTGACCGGGATGAGGGCCAGCCCCTGCGCCAGCGGTACGACCCGGGCCGCCGGGACCTCCGCCGCCGCCACCGTCAGCAGCTCCAATGTGCCTATCAGCGCCTGGAGTTCATACGACATGCCGGACATGCTGGCTCACTGCACCGACAGTCGGCCCGGAATTTATGATTCCGTGCCCGGTCGGAGACCGTAGAGCAGGGTGAAGAGGGTCACGTCCATCGCATCCTCGGCCGTACTCGGCCCCTCTTCGCTCAGTTCGTCGAGGATTTCGGACAGTTGTGAACGCAGCCGGTCCAGCCGCTCCGGGCTGAGCCGTACCGAGAAGTTGGCGAAGAGGCCGGGCGGGGTGCCCGGGCCGTCCTTCGGAGTGCTGAAGTCCAGCCGCCCGTCGGCGATCCGGGCCCGGAAGTCGGCGCGCACCTGGTCCATCGCGGCCAGCATGGCGTCGTACGCCTCGGAGCGGGCCGGCGAGTCGGCGGTGAACATCTCCGGGGCGAGCCGGATCGACTCCTGGGCGATCCGGTACCGGCTCTCCACGATGCCGGAGACCAGCCGGGTGCCGGCCACCAGGACCAGCCCGGCCTTCTCCAGCTGCTTGATGTGCCGGTAGAGCTTGGTCTGCGGCTCGCCGAGCTCGGCGGCGAGCTCCTTGGCCGTCAGCGGGCGGTCCTCGGATGACTTCAGGGCGCCGAGGATGGCCAGGCGCAGGGGGTCGGCCAGTGCCTTGAGCACCGCGACGTCGGCCACCTGTCGTTCCTTGACCCAGGTGGCGGGCTGCTCGCCGCCGTCGGCGGGTTCCGGTTCGTGCTCGACCACGGGCCCACCCTTCCAGATCCGTCGCGCCATCCGCAATCACGAGCCGATGAGCACTCACTCTTGCGCCACCAATCACGCTTACGCCATCATTCACTTAAACGTGAATGATGGCAGAGATCGCCAACGATGGCGTTGATCGCGAACAGTGGGGGCGGACATGACGGACCAGGCGACTACCCCGACGGCGGCGGAGCACCCGGCCACGGCACCGGCGGAACCCGGGCCGGCCGCCCCGCCGCCGCCCGTACCGCTGCGGCGCAACCTGCGGTTCCAGGCCCTGTGGGCCGGCCAGGCCTCCGCCACCCTCGGCATGGTGGTCGGCGACACCGCCTTCCCGCTGCTGGTCCTCGCGCTCACCGGCTCCTCCACCGCCGCCGGGGCCTTCGGCGCCGTCCAGATGGCCGCCACCCTGCTGCTGGGCGTCCACGGCGGCGTGGTCGCCGACCGGCTCGACCGCCGCAAGGTGCTGATCGCCTCCGACGCCACCCGGCTGCTCGCCCTCGCCAGCGTCCCGGCGGCCATGGCCTTCGGCCGACCGAGCCTGCTCCACCTGCTGCTGGTCGCCGCCGCCATCGGCGCGACCGTCGCCTACAGCGGCCCGATCCGGCTGCTCGCGCTGCGCTCGGTGGTCGCGCCGGAGCAGCTGCCCCAGGCGCTGGCCCAGGACGAGGCCCGGATGAGCGGCGCCGCCCTGGCCGGGCCGCCGCTGGCCGGGTTCCTGTTCGGGCTCGGCCGCTCCGTCCCCTTCCTCGGCGCCGCGTTCGCCTCCCTGCTCGCGCTGACCGCCGCCTTCGCGGTGCGCTTCCCCAGCCCGAACCAGCCCGAGAAGACGGAGAAGACGGAGAAGAGGGAGAAGACGGAGAGGACGGGGGAGACGGAGAGGACGGGGGAGCCCGGAGGGCCCGGAGAGCCCGGCAAGCGCGCCGGGGACGGCGCCCTGGCCGGCTTCCGCGTCCTCGCCGCCTCCCCGCTGCTGCGGCCCGCCCTGGCCGTCCTGCTGGTGATCAACCTGACCGGCGCCGCGCTGCTGCTGCCCGTCATGGTGCTGCTGCGCGAGCACGGCACCGGCAGCACCGGGATCGGCCTGGCGCTGGCCGGCGAGGCGGTCGGCGCGCTGGCCGGAACGGCCCTGGTCTCCCGGATGCACCGGCTGGCCGGCCCCGGCGTCCTGCTGCTGGCGGTGGCCTGGACCTCCGTACCGGTGCCGCTGGCGCCGCTGCTGCCCGGCGGGGCGCCCACCGTCTTCGCCGCGCTGTTCGTAGTCGGCGTGGGCGTGCCGGCCCTGCGGGTGATGCTCGACCTGCTGGTCATCCGGCAGGTGCCGGACGCGCTGCGCGGCCGGGTGATCGCGGCGACCATGACGCTGCTCACCGCCGGCATGCCCGCCGGGGCCTTCGCCAGCGGCCTGCTGCTGGACCACCTCTCCCCCACCACCGCGCTGACCGCGATCAGCGCCCTGCTCGCCGCCGCCCTGCTGCCCGCGACCGCGAGCCGTACGCTGCGTCGCGCCACCTGGCCCGCCACCGCACCGGCCGCCCCGCAGGACTGACCTCCGATCACCGGCCCTCCGATCACCCACACGGTCCACGCCGCATGCGGCGGCCCCGGCAGCCGGGTGAACTGGCCCGGTACGGCCCGCCTCCGGCGAAGCCCCCGGAGGCGGGCCCCGCCGTACCGGAGGAGGAGGAACCGCATGGGCTCCACGGACGCGTCCCCTCCCGACCGGGGGAAGCCCTCCTCGCAGTTCGGCAGCGGCATCGGCAGCGTCTGGTCGCACATCGGGATCGTCGGCGGCGGTCCGTCGGCCCTCGGTCTGCTGGTCCCCTTCCTCTTCCTGCGGCTGCACAGGAGGCGGACGAGCTCCGCGACGACGAGCTCCGCGACGACGGAATCCGCGACACCGAAGGAGGCACCGCATGGCCGACACCACCGACACCACCGACACCACCGACGAGCTCGCCCGCCGAATAGCCGAGTTGATGCCACGAGCGAAGGCCGACCTGGCCGAGCTGGTGGCCCTCCCGTCCGTCGCCGACCCCCGGCAGTACCCGCCGGAGAAGTGCCGGGAGGCCGCCGAGTGGGTCGCCGCCGCCTTCACCGAGACCGGCCTGCGCGACGT
>NZ_JAFLNG010000784.1 GCF_017427025.1 Streptomyces sp. FH025 | reverse complement strand
GCCGAAGAGGTGCGCGAAGCCCTCCAGCTCGGCGCCGACACCCCTGTGATCGCCCTCGACGCCCGCCGCCGGGACAGCGCCAAGAGCGCACTCATCACCCTCGTCGAACACGCCCTCCTCGCCCGGCTCCGCTGACACCCGTGCGAGCACGCGGGTCGCGGCCGGAACCATCGAGCCCCGGTGGACCGTCACACTGACGGGCCGCCGGGGCGGCGATGCCTACCGGCCGGTGTCCTCCGGGGGCCCGGCGCAAGACCCGTGTATAAGCAGCGGATAACAGTTCGGTAGGCATTTTGTGATCAACAATGACGCAGTGTGGCGAAACAGCGTCACTCAGCGCCAGATGACCACGGTTTTGCTCCGTCATGTCGCTGATTGTCCGGATTGTGCCGACGCGGGTCCCGGACGGCCGCTGTTTGTCCCCCATCCCTGCACGTGCTGAAATTCCAGCTACCCCTGAACATCCCGCGTCGGCCCGTCCGGCGGCGGGCCAGGGCCCGGGGGTAGCGCTGGATTGATCCATGGCCGACAGTCGGCCGAGAGGTAGTTGTCGAGTGAGGCGTAAGCAACAACCCGCCCCGCAGCGGCGCTCCGAGCCCCGCCAGAGCGAGCCGAACGGCACCGCCGCGGACCCGGCCGGATTCTCCGCGTTCACTCCCACCGAGGAACGCCCGCCGTCAGCTCCGGCCCCCACGCCCCCGACCTCGGCCAAGGAGCCCCGCACCGGCGTCGCTCCGCCGGTCGACGGCGGCTCCACCCGGTACGACTTCCTCCGCCCGCGCAACTGGCGCGTGCCGACCCGTCTGATCGCGATCCTGCTGATCCCCGTGATCATCAGTCTCGTCTTCGGCGGTCTGCGCGTTAACACCTCCGTCGACGGCTACATCAAGGCCTCCCGCGCCGAGAAGACCGCCGAGCTCGCCAAGGCGGCGACCGAACTCGCCGAGGCGCTGGAGAACGAGCGCGACAAGACCCTGATACCCCTGCTCACCAAGCAGGACCCGAACAACGAGGTGACCAAGCGCCGCGCCGACACCGACGCCGCGCTGAAGGCGTACAACGCCGCGTACGAGGCCTCCGACAAGTCCGGTGAGCTGCCGACCCGCCACGCGGCCTTCCAGTCCCTGGTGATCGACCTGCCGCACCTGCGGGCCAACGCGTACGGCCCCGAGCTGTTCGCGAGCGCCACGACCAACGCCTACTCGACGATGTTCGCCCCGCTGCTGTCCTACGACAACTCGGTCGGCAACGGCTCCGCCAACGCCACCAGCAAGGGCCGCGCGATCTACGCGATGTCGCTGGCCAAGGCCTCCGCGTCGACCCAGCGCGCGCTGATGCTGAACCTGCTGGTCGGCGCCTCGCAGGGCACGACCACGCGGTACGAGAACCAGGACATGACCCAGCAGATCCTGGTGTCCGAGAAGCTCGAGCAGGTCTCGCTCACCGAGTTCACCACCGGTGGCGCCCCCGAGGACGTCAAGAAGTACGCGGACGCGCAGGTCGCCCAGGCCTCCTCCCAGGACCGTTCGGCGTACAAGATGCCCAACGGCACCGCGCCCACCATGAAGGGCCTGCTGGCGCTCGCCGGCAACTACGCCGAGGCCGCCGCCATCGGCCAGCAAAGGGGCAAGGCCGCCGCCGACGCCGCCTTCGCCGAGGCGAAGAACGCCGGTCTGACCCCGGACAACTGGAACCAGGCCGCCAACACCCACATCCAGGCCCTGCGGAACACCGAAGTCGCGCTGCTGGACGACGTCCTCACCGACTCCCGCAACCTCAAGGACAACGCGCTCTACGACGCCATCCTCAACACGGTCATCGTCGTCGCCGCGCTCATCCTGGCCGGTCTGCTCACCGGCTACGTCGCCCGCTCGATGATCCTCGGCATGCGCACCCTGCGCAGCGCCGCCCTGGAGATCGCCGACCACCGCCTGCCGGACCTGGTCGAGAAGCTCTCCAAGACCGACCCCGACCGGGTCGACACCTCGGTGAGCGCGATCCCGCTGCACGGCAAGGACGAGATCGGCGAAGTCGCCCGGGCCTTCGACCAGGTCCACCAGCAGGCCGTGGCGCTCGCCGCCGAGCAGGCCCTGCTGCGAGGGAACGTCAACGCGATCTTCACCAACCTGTCGCGCCGCAGCCAGGGCCTGATCCAGCGCCAGCTGGCGCTGATCACCGACCTGGAGAACAACGAGGCCGACCCGGACCAGCTGGAGAACCTCTTCAAGCTGGACCACCTGGCCACCCGTATGCGCCGCAACGGTGAGAACCTCCTCGTCCTCGCGGGCGAGGAGGCCGGCCGCCGCTGGAACACCCCGGTCCCGCTGGTCGACGTGCTCCGCGCCGCCGCCTCCGAGGTGGAGCAGTACGAGCGCGTCGAGCTGTCCGGCATCCCCGAGGTCGAGGTCGTCGGCGCCGCCGTGACCGACCTCGTCCACCTGCTCGCCGAGCTGCTGGAGAACGCCACCTCGTTCTCCAGCCCGCAGACCCGGGTGCTGGTCAACGCGACCCGCCTGCCGGACGGCCGGGTGCTGGTCGAGATCCACGACAAGGGCATCGGCCTCACCGCCGACGACTTCGCCGAGATCAACGAGAAGCTGGCCGAGCCGCCCACGGTCGACGCCACCATCTCCCGCCGCATGGGCCTGTTCGTGGTCGGCCGGCTCTCGCAGCGGCACGACATCCGCGTCCAGCTCCGCCCGTCCGGCGAGTCGGCGGGCACCACCTCGCTGGTCATGCTCCCGCCGTTCGTCACCCGTTCCGCGGTGGAGCCGGAGCCGGAGGAGGAGCAGTTCACCGTCTCCCGGATCTTCGCCGACCAGGAGCCGACCTCCGAGTGGGCCCCCGAAAACCGCTCCCGCAGCGCCGCCGAGCTCGGCTTCGACGACCACTTCACCGGTGTCGGCAACGCCGGCTCCACCGGCTTCAGCCCGGCCCTGGAATCCGTCCAGCGCTCGCAGCGCCTCGACCAGGTCCGCCGCGCGGCCCTGGAGGGCGCCCCGCACGCGCCGGTGGTGGACGCCGAGGTCGAGGAGGACTACCAGCAGGGCTACGACCAGTACGCCCCGCAGGAGTACCAGCAGGCCGCCTACGCCGACGACCAGTACGGGTACCAGCAGGACGGCTACCAGCAGGACGAGTACGCCCAGGACGGCTACGGCCAGTACCCGCAGCAGGGCTACGACCGGTCCGACGCCTACGCCGACGACCAGTACGGCTACGACCAGGACGGCTACCAGCAGGACGAGTACGCCGA
>NZ_JAFLNG010000783.1 GCF_017427025.1 Streptomyces sp. FH025 | reverse complement strand
GCGTGGCCGATGAGCTCGTCGGCGACGGCGAGCAGCAGGTCGTCGGTGCTGTGGAAGTAGCGGTAGACGGCGCTCGGGTCGGCGCCGAGCGAGGCGCCGAGCCGTCGTACGGTGAGCGCGTCGGCGCCGTGCTGCCCGATCAGCCGTAGCGCCGTGTCGATGATCAGCTGCCGGGAGAGCACCACGCCCTGCTTGGTGGGCCTGCGGCGTCGGCGCTGGGGCTCGGGGACTACGCGTTCGCTCATGCCCGGAAGTCTATGTCAACGCCGTTGATGTACGGCGGGTCGTCGTCGGCGCGGATCGAACGCCTGGATCCGTCCGGAACGGGATTTCTCGTGGGGGCGGCCGGGGTGGAACCGGCGTGTGTGATTCTGTTCGGGGTGTGCCCGAACCGGGACGTGCCCGTGATGACGTGAGGCGCCGACGGTCGTCCTGCCTGGTCCGGGGCCCCTTCCGTCGGGTCGTCCGCCCCGCGCCCTGTCCGCGGGCCGGCAAGTTGGCACTGGTCGGCCCGGTGTCGGTAGGGTGAGCCGGAATGTGACGCTCCATGGATACGTCTGACGGAACGTCAAAGTTCCCCATTCCGCCTCCCGGTTGTGTGAAGTCCCTTTAAGCTCCCGTTAACAAACGGCGGTTCGCCGCCACGTCACGAACTCCCTCTCGGGCGGTAGGCCCTCGGGATGATGAGAGCAGGGATGACAACAACAAGTGAACCGATGAACGGCCAGGCGCGCGGGCCCGGTTGGCGACGGCGGGGCGGCGGTGGCTCCGGCCGTCGGGCCATCGGCCGGGTCGCGGCGCTCGCCATCGCGGTCGGCAGTTCCTCCTTGGCGGCGGCGCCGGCGGCGTTCCCGCAGACCGGCGACGGAACGGTGACGGTCAAGGTGATCCGGGCCGTGGACACCTCCGGTGTCTACACGCCCGCGCTGGAGCCGGGGATCGCGGGCGTGAAGGTGACGCTCACCGACGACGCCGGTGTCGGGATCGAGGGCGTCACGGCGGCCGACGGCACGGTGACGCTGGCCCCGGCGTCGAGCAAGGCCACCGGTGGCAAGTACCGGGTGCAGGTGGTCAATCCGAAGCCGGGCGTGCTGTTCCCGGCGTTCGCCTCGCGGCAGGGGCTGGACGGCGCGCCGAACCAGCTGAGCTCCAACGAGGAGTTCGTCGACCTGTCCGGAGGCAAGAACGTCTCCTACACCACCGGTCTGTGGAACCCCGGGGACTACTGCCAGAAGAACGCGCCGTTGGCGACCGCCTGTCAGACGGCCACCTACCAGGGCGGGAACCAGCGCACGCTGGTCACCTTCCCGTACGACATGCGCGGCCAGGAGGGCCCCGGCAACGCGGCGACGAACATCGCCACCGACGCCGAGACCGGCACGATCTTCGGCCTCGCCTGGAACAAGGCGGACAAGCGGCTGTTCTCCGCGGCAACGGCCAAGCGCACCACCGACTACGGCCCCGCCGGCTCCGGCGGGATCTACGTCACCGACCTGAGCGACCCGGCGAAGAAGAAGACGACCGTCTTCACCACCGTCCCGAACGCGGGCAGCACCGCGCACGGGCCGGGGACGGACGACGCCTTCCTCGACGTGCCCGGAAAGGAGAGCCTGGGCGGCATCAAGATCACCGACGACGGCAAGGACCTGTTCGTCGTCAACCTGAACGACCGCAAGCTCTACCGCTACGACGTCACCAAGCCGACGGCCTCCGCGCCCAAGGCCTCCTACCCGATCCCGGACCCGGGCTGCCCGTCGGCTGCGGACTGGCGGCCCTACGGCCTCGGCATGCAGGACGGCACCGGCTACCTCGGCGGGGTCTGCTCCGGCGAGTCCACCGGCAAGCTGACCGACGTGCGCGCCCTGGTCCTGCCGTTCGACCTCGGCACCGGGGTGTTCGGCAAGCCGGTGCTGGACCAGCCGATGGACTACCCGCGCCAGTCCACCGTCGGCGTCGGCCCGTGCGACGGCGCGGGCTGGTTCCCGTGGACCAGCACCTTCCCGGCCTCGCAGAACGGCAAGGTCTGCGGCAACACCACCATCGCCTTCCCCGAACCGGAGCTCGGCGAGATCCAGTTCGAGACCGACGGCTCGATGCTGGTGGCCTTCAAGGACCGCTTCGCCGACCGCGGGCCGGGCGCCCCGGCGCCGAACTCGGCCACCGTCATGTCCGGCGGCGACCTGAACAAGGCCTGCCCGTCGAACGGCATGTACGTGATGGACACCAACAACGGCTGCGGGTTGTCCCCCCGGGGCACCCGGTTCTTCGCCACCGCCTGGGGTGGTCACCACAACACGGCGTTCGCCGGCATGGCGCTCTCCAAGGTCGAGAGCACCATCGCGGTCTCCGCCTTCGACCCCGACCACACCGCCGTCGGCTACGGCACGTCGTTCCTGGAGCGCAAGGACGGTACGAACGACCCGAAGTTCGGCCTGCGGTTGACCCCGGCGGGGACCAGCTCCCCCTTCGGCAAGGGCGCCGCGATGGGCGACCTCGAAGTGCTCTGCGACCAGGCTCCGTTGCAGATCGGCAACCGGGTCTGGTACGACCCCGAGCGCAAGGGCATCCAGAACCCGGGCCAGCGCCCGGTGAAGGGCGCCACCGTCCACCTCTACGACGAGTCGGGGAAGCTGGTCGGCACGGCGAAGACGACGGCGCGCGGCGAGTACTACTTCGACGACTCGAACGTCGACGGCGGGCTCAAGCCGCACACCAAGTACAGCATCAAGCTGGACAATCCGGCCGACTACGCCAAGGGAGGCCCGCTCTACCAGTGGGTGCCGACCGAACACGACATCGGTGACAACCACTTCATCGATTCGAAGGGCATCGTCCCCGCCGGCGTGAAGTTCCCCGAGCGGGCGCTGACCACCGGCGGACCGGGCGAGAACGACCACACCTTCGACTTCGGCTTCCGCCAGCAGGAGGGCGCGCTGAAGCTGGTCAAGCACGACCAGGACGGCAAGCCGCTGGCCGGGGCGAAGTTCCAGCTCTGGCACGAGACCAACGGCACCGACGGACTCCAGACCACCGGCGACAAGAAGGACACGCCGGTCGGTGACCCCTGCACCACCGGGGCCGACGGCATCTGCCAGGGCAGCGGTCTGCCCGGGACGTACTACTGGCAGGAGGTGAGCCCGCCGGACGGCTACACCGCGCCGGACACCACGGTCTTCGGGCCGCTGGTGCTCACCTCCGACAACCTGGACGAGGGGGTCACCGTGACGGCCGTCAACCGGCTGATCCCGGCCCCGACGCCCACGCCCACGCCGACGCCGACGCC
>NZ_JAFLNG010000782.1 GCF_017427025.1 Streptomyces sp. FH025 | reverse complement strand
CCGGCGAACGTGTGAGGCCGCCCACAGGGGGTTCGGCGTCTACGGCCCTCGATAGTGGTCGCCCCCGCCGCCATGGCCGACCGACGGCCCCGACCGCTGCTCGGCCGCGTCGGCCGCCGCCGCGACCCGCCTGAAGAACGCAGGCCACCGCCCCTCCCGCCCTTGCATGCTCCGTTGTGGATCGCCCGCGACGCCCAGGTGTGCAATTCGGACAAAACTCACCAAATCCACCGCCGGGCCCCGATCCGGCCGCCCCGCGGCCACTACTCGGCGTAGTAGCGAACGCCTTTGCCACCCGTCCCCGGCCCTGCCAAGAATGGCCCGTCGCCAGGCAGCGCCGGCCGGCCCGTCCGCCGCGCAGCCCGCCGCCCCGCCGCCTCCGCCGGGGTGCGACGGCCGTCCCGGACGGCCGTGCGGGCCCCGCTCACCCGGAGCCCGCGCGATGCCCCGCGCCCAGTGCCACCGGCACCGCCTCCCCGACGGAAAAGGACCGACCGCTCCATGCCGCTCAGCCATGCCCGCCGCAACTCCCTGATCACCGGCGTCGCCACCCTCGTGGTCGCGAGCGCCGCCACCGCCGCCCTCGCCATCCCCCAGGCCGGGAGCTCCACCGAGGCCGCCGCCCCCGTGGCCGCCGTGACGGTGGCGGACAAGCCGGCGGCCGACGAGCAGGCCCAGGCGAACGCCGCGGCCGCCGAGCAGGCCGCACAGCAGGCGCAGGCGGCCCAGGCGCAGGCCGAGGCGGACGCCGCCGCCCAGGCGCAGGCCCAGGCCGCCGCCCAGGCCGAGGCCGAGGCGAAGGCCCAGGCGGACGCCAAGGCCCAGGCCGACGCCGCCGCCTCCCGCTCCCAGCAGCGCACGAGCCTCACCGGGACCCCTCAGCAGATCGCCGCGCAGCTCGTCCCGGCCGGCCAGCTGCAGTGCTTCAGCAACATCGTGTACCGCGAGAGCAGCTGGAACCCGCTGGCCGTCAACGCCTCCTCCGGCGCCTACGGCCTGGTCCAGGCGCTGCCCGGCTCCAAGATGGCCTCGGCCGGCGCCGACTGGCGCACCAACCCGGCCACCCAGATCAAGTGGGGCCTGGACTACATGAACACCCGCTACGGCAGCCCCTGCGCCGCCTGGACGTTCTGGCAGAACCACCACTGGTACTGATCCCCGGCCTGACCTGCCGGTTCGTTCCCGCTCCCGGGCCCGCGACGCACTCCGCGCCGCGGGCCCGGAGCGTTTCCCGGCGAGTTCCCAGGCGGCGTGGACACGTCCGGCAGGCGGCGTGAAGATATGGCGCACGGTCGTACGATTTGCCGCCAATTGCTCGCAATTACGCCTGGTCAGGGCTTTGCCACCGTTCGCCCGCCCTCTTACGCTCCGGCGTCATGCCCTCACCCCTGATCAGCGTCGTGCTCCCCGCCTACGACCAGCACGGACAGCTCTCCGACTGTCTGGACTCGCTGCTCGCCCAGTCCCTGGCGAACGTCGAGGTGATCGTGGTCGCCGACCGCTCCCCCGAGACCGCGGGCGAGCTCGCCGAGGCGTACGCGGCGCGGCACCCCCGGGTGTCGGTGCTGCACCTGAACGCGGCGGTCGGGGTCGGGGTGAGCCGGAACGCGGGTGCGACGCGGGCCTCCGGCGACTACCTGCTGTTCCTGGACGCCGACCACCTGCTGCCCCGGGACGCGCTCCGGACCGTCGCCGACCGGCTCGCCCAGACCGGGCCGGTGGACGTGCTGCTGTTCGGCCACTCCCGCCGCCACAACGGCCGGGACTGGCCGGGCGGCGCCGAGGCGCTGCTCGCCGAGGCCGGCCCCGAGGTGTTCGCCCCCTTCGACCGGCCCGCACTGTTCGGCGCGCCGCCGCTGATCTGGGACCGGCTGATCCGCCGGGGCCACTGGGAGGAGCTGGGGCTCGCCTTCCCCGACGGCCGGTACGAGGAGGTCCCGGTGGTGCACGCCGCGCTGCTCGGCGCGCAGCGGGCCGCCGTGCTGGCGCGCGAGTGCGTCCAGCTGCGCCGCCGGGAGACCGTCCACCCGGCCGGCGGCCCGGGCAGCAGCGTGTTCGACCTCTTCGAGCAGTACGAGCGCAGCTTCGCGCTGCTGGAGGACCAACCGCACCTCTACGCGGTGCGCGACGCGCTGTTCGTCCGGATGATCCGGCACTACCTGTTCGTCTTCGACCTCGCCGGCTGCGTCTCCCGGGCCGAGCGGCCGCAGTTCTTCCACCGGGCCGCCGAGCACCACCGCCGCTTCCTGCCGCCCGGCCACCGCAAGCCGGGCGGCCGCGAGGGGATCAAGTTCACGCTGCTGGCCGGCGGCGCCTACCCGGCGTTCGAGGTGGCCAAGCTCTCGCACATCGCGCGCGGCACGCTCACCGGGAAGAAGTGACCGGACGGAGGTGACCGGACGAGGTGACCGGACGGAGGTGACCGGACGGAGGTGACCGCCCCGGCGGGGCACCGCCCGACACCCCGTCGGCGGTACCGCCGTCGCGCCCGGTACCCGTGCGGCGCCGGGCCTGCGATCATCGGCGGAGCCGACACCGCACCCGCCCGGGAGGTCCCTGGTGAGCCGTCCGTCCGCCGTACCCGGGGCCGAACTGGCCCGTGAGCTGGCCGCCGTGCTGCGCGGGGAGGTCCGCTTCGGCGCCGCCGAACGGACCGTCTACAGCCACGACGCCTCCAACTACCGGCAGTTGCCGCTCGGCGTGGTCAAGCCCGCCGACCTGGACGACGTGCGCACCGCGCTGGCGCTGTGCCGCGAGTACGGGGTACCGGTGGTGGCTCGCGGGGCCGGTACCAGCATCGGCGGGCAGGCGATCGGCCCGGGGGCGGTGGTGCTGGACTTCCGCCGCCACCTCGGCTCGGTGCTGGACATCGACCCGGAGGCCCGCACCGCGCGTGTCCTGCCCGGCACCGTCCTGGACGACCTCCAGCGCGCCGCCAAGCCGTACGGGCTGCGTTTCGGCCCGGACCCGTCCACGCACAGCCGTTGCACCATCGGCGGCATGATCGGCAACGACTCCTGCGGCTCCCACTCGCTCGCCTGGGGCCGCACCGCCGACAACGTCGAGCGGCTGGAGCTGCTGCTCGCGGACGGCACCGAGTTGACCGTCGGCGGGCCGCTCACCGCCGCCGGGCGCGCGCGGTTGCGCTCCTCGCCCGGTCGCGTCGGCCAACTCCACACGCGGCTCCAGGAGTTCACCGACCGCAACCTCGCCACCATCCGGCGCGGCATGCCGCAACTGCCGCGCCGCACCTCCGGCTACCCGCTGGACGCGCTGCTGCCCGAGCAGGGCCACGACCTGGCCAGGGC
>NZ_JAFLNG010000781.1 GCF_017427025.1 Streptomyces sp. FH025 | reverse complement strand
GACAAGCCGAACTTCTGGTCCTCGTGCGCCGTGGCGATGAACTCGTGGGTGTGCGCCTCGACGCCCACGGTGATCCGGATCAGCACCTGCTGGCGCACGCCCTGGCGGGCGGCGATCGCGGCGAGGCGGTCGATCTCCTCGTAGGAGTCGACCACGATGTGCCCGACGCCGGTCTTCACCGCGTGTTCGAGTTCGTCCACCGACTTGTTGTTGCCGTGCAGCGCGATCCGCTGCGGCGGCATCCCGGCGGCCAGTGCCACCGCCAGCTCGCCGGCACTGCACACGTCGAGGTTGAGGCCCTCCTCGTGCAGCCAGCGCACGACCGCCTTGGAGAGGAAGGCCTTCCCGGCGTAGTAGACGTCCGCGTCGGCGCCGAAGGCGTCCCGCCAGGCGCGGGCCCGGGTGCGGAAGTCCTCCTCGTCCAGCACGTAGGCCGGGGTGCCGAACTCGGCCGCCAGCCGCCTGACGTCGATCCCGCCGACGGTGGCCACGCCCTCGGCGTTGCGGGCGACGGTGCGCGACCAGACCTTGGGGTCGAGCGCGTTGAGGTCGGCCGGCGGGGCCTGGTAGTGGCCCTCGGGCAGGACGTCGCCGTGGCGGGGACCTGCCGGGTGTGCGGAGCGACTCATCTTGGAAAAGTCCTTCGAGACCTATGGCGAGGGGCGGCGACGGTCCTCGTTGACCGTCAGCCGCCCCCGCTGTGCGCTTGGGGGTGGTACCTACATCCGCTCGGGCGTCGAGACGCCCAGGAGCGTCAGGCCGTTGGCCATGACCGTGCGCGTCGCCTCGACCAGCCAGAGCCGGGCGCGGTGCGTGTCCGTCATCTCCTCGTCGCCCTTGGGCAGGAACATGCAGTTCTCGTACAGGCGGTGGTACTTGCCCGCGAGGTCCTCCAGGTAGCGCGCGACCCGGTGCGGCTCGCGCAGCTCGCCGGCGGTGGCGAGGACGCGCGGGAACTCGCCGAGGGCGCCGAGGATGTCGTTCTCCCACTCGGTGGCGAGCAGCTCGGGTTTGAACTGCTCGGCCGTGCCCTTGTCCACGCCCAGCTCGGCGGCCTTGCGGGCGACGCCGCACATCCGGGTGTGCGCGTACTGGACGTAGTAGACCGGGTTCTCGTTGGTCTGGCTCGTCAGGACGTTGATGTCCAGCGTGATCGTCGAGTCCGTGGAGGAGCGCGCCAGGGTGTAGCGGGCGGCGTCCACGCCGATCCACTCGACCACGTCGTCGATCGTGATGATGTTGCCGGCCCGCTTGGACATGCGGACCTCTTCGCCGTCGCGAAGCATCTTCACGAACTGGCCGATCTTCACCTCGATGTTGTGGTTCATGTCGTCGCCCGCGCAGGCCGCGATGGCCTTGAGCCGGTTGACGTAACCGTGGTGGTCGGCGCCCAGCATGTAGAGCGCGACCTCGGTGCCGCGGTCCCGCTTGGACAGGTAGTAGGCGGCGTCGGCGGCGAAGTAGGTGGTGTCGCCGTCGGCCTTGACCAGGACGCGGTCCTTGTCGTCGCCGAAGTCGGTGGTGCGCAGGAAGACCGCGCCGTCCTTCTCGAAGACGTGGCCCTGCTCGCGCAGCCGGGTGGTGGCCTGCTCGACGGCGCCGGAGTCGTGCAGCGACTTCTCGGAGAACCAGACGTCGAAGTGGGTGCCGAACTCGTCCATCGAGCGCTGGATCTCGGCCACCATGAGCTTGAGGCCCTCGGAGCGGAAGACCGCCAGCTGCTCGTCCTCGGAGCGGTCGAGCAGGCCGGGGACGGCCTCGGTGATCGCCTTGGCGATGTCGACGATGTACTCGCCGACGTAGCCGCCCTCGGGCACCTCGCGGCCGTTCGCGGCGGCCTGCAGCGAGGCGGCGAACTTGGTGATCTGCACGCCGGCGTCGTTGAGGTAGTACTCGGTGGTGACGTCGGCGCCGGAGGCGCGCAGCACCCGGGCCAGCGAGTCGCCGACGGCGGCCCAGCGGACGCCGCCGATGTGGATCGGGCCGGTCGGGTTGGCGGAGACGAACTCCAGGTTGATCTTCAGGCCCTTGAGGGCCTCGTTGCGGCCGTAGGCCTCGCCCGCCTCGACGATGGTGCGGGCGAGCGCACCGGCGGTGGCGGTGTCCAGGGTGATGTTCAGGAAGCCCGGACCGGCGATGTCGACCTTGGCGACGCCGGTGATCCCTCGCAGGCGCTCGACCAGCAGTTCGGCAACGGCTCGCGGCGGCTTGCCGGCCGCCTTGGCGAGCTGGAGGGCCACGTTCGTCGCGTAGTCGCCGTGGTCCCGGTTCTTGGGCCGGTCGACCGTCACGTGCTCGGGCACGGCGACGGCCAGCTCGCCCGCCTCGACGGCGGAGCTCACTGCGGCCTGGATTGCCTGGGAAAGGTCTGCGGGGGTCACGACGCCAAGCGTAGGCGAGAGGGGGTGCCCGCCCGCCACTCGGTTTGCCGGTTGAGACGTCCGGAGGGGCCGCCACGCCGTGCGCCCGGGGGTGTCAGCCGCGATCCGTGCGATCTGTTCGCTCAGGGCGAAACTCGTCGGGCCTTCCGGCGGGGCGTTCCCCGGGGTTCATCAGCCGCCGGACCAGGGCCACCAGATCGGCCGGGTCGAACGGCTTGCCGAGGTAGCCGTCCACGCCGACCGTCTCCCCCAGGTCCAGGTCCGCCGGCGTGCAGGCGCTCACGATCGCGATCGGCAACCGGCAGGTGTCCGGGGTCGCGCGCAGCCGGGCCGCCGTCCGCAGGCCGTCCAGCCGCGGCATCATCACGTCCAGCGTCACCACGTCGGGCTTCACCCGGCGGATGACCTCCAGGCACTCGGCGCCGTCGGCGGCGGTCACCACCTCGAAGCCCTCCAGCTCAAGGTTGACCCTGATCAGCTGACGGATCACCTCGCTGTCGTCCACCACGAGGACCCGCCCGGACACTCCCGACACCTCACCGAGGGTATCGGCGGCCCCGCCGCCCCGTCCGGCCTTTGGGCACTTCCGCTCCCCCGGCCCGCCGGGCCACCCGGACGATCTTCCGGAAACCCGTGCACGGACCGCGCCAGAAGCCTGGTAGTGTTCATCACGTCGGAACACGCGAGTGACCGGCAGGCCAACAGGCCCCCGTAGCTCAGGGGATAGAGCACCGCCCTCCGGAGGCGGGTGCGTAGGTTCGAATCCTACCGGGGGCACTCACGCAGCGTTTGCGAGAGTGTAACCAGGGCCCAGATCAGTGGAGTTGATCCACGGATCTGGGCCTTCGTCATGCTCCGGCCCCGAACGTGCCGACGCTCCGGCCGGAACCGGAGACCGGGCCCGGGTGGGGGGCCGGGCCCGGGGCTTC
>NZ_JAFLNG010000780.1 GCF_017427025.1 Streptomyces sp. FH025 | reverse complement strand
GAGACCGTACGGGCCAACGCCACCGCCGAGCGCGAGGTGCGCCGCTCCAACGCCTCCGCCTGGCTACTGCCCCGGGACGGCCGCGGCTTCGACCACACCCTGCGGCGCGACATGCGGCGCTTCGAGGACGCCGACGAGGTCGACCTGCTGATCGTCGGCTGCGGCGCCGGCGGCGCCACCCTCGCCCAGCGCCTGGCCCGCCGGGGCTGGAGCGTCGTCGTCCTGGAGGCCGGCCCGTTCTGGGACCCGCTCACCGACTGGGTCAGCGACGAGGCCGGCTCCCACCACCTCTACTGGACCGAGCCACGCGTCATCTCCGGTACCGACCCGGTGCCACTCGGCTCCAACAACTCCGGCCGGGGAGTGGGCGGTTCGATGGTGCACTTCGCCGGGTACGCACCGCGCTTCCACCCCTCGGACTTCCACACCCACCACCTCGACGGGGTCGGCGCCGACTGGCCGATCGACTACTCCGACCTGAGCGACTCCTACCGGCGCCTGGAGAACGAACTCCCCGTCGCCGGCCAGTACTGGCCCTGGGGCGAGCCGCACCCCTACCCGCACCCGCCGCACCCCGTCGGCGGCAACGGAGAGATCTTCCTGCGCGGCGCCGCCGCCCTCGGCATCCAGGCCCGGGTCGGCCCCGTCGCCATCACCAACGGCCGCTTCGGGCGCCGCCCGCACTGCGTCTACCGGGGCTTCTGCCTCCAGGGCTGCAAGGTCAACGCCAAGGCCTCCCCGCTGATCACCCACGTCCCCGACGCCCTCGCCCACGGCGCCGAGATCCGCGCCGACAGCATGGCCTTCGCCGTCGAACTCGACCACGACGGACTCGCCCGCGGCGTCCGCTACTTCCACCACGGCCGCGAACACCTCCAGCGCGCCCGCACCGTCGCCGTCGCCGGCTACGCCATCGAGACCCCGCGGCTGCTGCTCAACTCCGCCTGCTCGCGCTTCCCCGACGGCCTGTGCAACGACCTCGACCTGGTCGGCCGCTACGTCATGGTGCAGGGCGCCCCGCAGACCTCCGGGCGCTTCGAGGAGGAGATCCGCGCGTACAAGGCCCCGCCGCCCGAGGTCTCCACCGAGCAGTACTACGAAACCGACCCGAACCAGCCGTACAGGCGCGGGTTCACCATCCAGAACATCTCCCCACTGCCCATCACCTGGGCCGAGCACGTCGTCGCCCAGGGCCACTGGGGTTCCGACCTGCGTGACTACCTCTCCGACTACGTGCACTGGGCCACCCTCGGCGCGATGGCCGAGCTGCTGCCCCAGCCGGACAACCGGGTCACCCTGGCCAAGGAGACCGACCGGCACGGGCTGCCCGTCGCCGAGTTCGCCTTCTCCCAGTGCGACAACGACCGGATGCTGATCCGTGCCGCCCGCGAGGTCATGGAGTCCATCCTGCGCGCCGCCGGGGCGAGCGAGGTCATCACCATCGACCGCTACGCCCACCTGGTCGGCGGCTGCCGGATGGCCGCCGACCACCTGAGCGGCGTGGTGGACCACCGGCTGCGCACCTTCGCCGTGCCCAACCTGCTGATCACCGACGGCAGCGTGCTGCCCACGCAAGGCAGCGCCAATCCGGCGCTGACCATCATGGCGCTGGTCGACCGGGCCGCCGGCCTGCTGGCGGCGGGGGCGCGATGCGGATCGCGAGCGCCGACATGACCGAGGTCGAGCGCATCGACGTCCGCGTCTACACCGTTCCCACCGACGCCCCGGAAGCGGATGGCACCCTCACCTGGGACAGCACCACCCTCGTCCTCGCCGAAGCCGTCGGCGGCCCGCACACCGGCCTCGGCTGGACGTACGGTGCGCCCGCCACCGCCGCCGTCATCACCGGGGAACTCGCCCCGCTGGTCACGGGCCGCGACCCGCACGACACCAGCGGCGCCCACGAGGCGATGAACCGCGCGGTGCGCAACACGGGCCGCCCCGGCCTGGTCGCGGGCGCGATCTCGGCCGTCGACCTCGCCCTGTGGGACCTGCGCGGCCACCTGCTCGGCTTGCCCCTCGCCCGGCTGCTCGGCGGCGCCGCCCGGCCCGTACCCGTGTACGGCAGCGGCGGTTTCACCACCTACTCGGCCGACCGGCAGGAACGTCAACTGCGCGGCTGGGCCGAGGACCAGGGCATCCCCCGCGTCAAGATCAAGATCGGCGAGTCCTGGGGCACCCGCGAACACCGCGACCTCGAACGCGTCCGCGCCGCCCGCGCCGCCGTCGGCGACCGCGTCGAGCTCTACACCGACGCCAACGGCGGCTACCGGCGCAAGCAGGCCGTCC
Organism: Streptomyces sp. FH025; assembly: GCF_017427025.1. Classification (GTDB taxonomy): domain Bacteria; phylum Actinomycetota; class Actinomycetes; order Streptomycetales; family Streptomycetaceae; genus Kitasatospora. Next base: position 1,025 of record NZ_JAFLNG010000780.1, on the reverse strand, counting down.
GGATCGGCAACGCCCTCGCCGGGGAGGGCGTCACCTGGTTCGAGGAGCCCGTCCCCTCCGACGACCTCACCGGCCTGCGCGCCGTCCGCGACGCCGTCCCGCCCGATGTCACCGCGGGGGAGTACGGCCACGACCTCGCCTACTTCGCCCGGATGCTCCCCGCCGTCGACTGCCTCCAGGCCGATGCCACCCGCTGCGGCGGCCTCACCGGCTGGCTGCGCGCCGCTGCCCTCGCCGAGGCGCACGGTCTGGACGTCTCCGCCCACTGCGCCCCCCACCTGCACGCCCACGCTGCCGCTGCCGTCCCCAACTGCCGTCACGTGGAGTGGTTCCACGACCACGTACGGATCGAGCGGCTGCTCTTCGACGGCACCCTCGACCCCACCGGGGGCACCGTCACCCCAGGCGTCGACGGTGCCCCCGGCCACGGGCTGCGCCTGGCGCCGGCCCGCGCGGCGGAGTACCGAACCGGGTGAACCGCCCGTACCAGGAACCGCCGGACACGAAAGGAGCCCGAAGCCATGACCCACCACCCACCGCATCAGGAGGGGTTCACCGTCCAGGTCCAGCCGTGGGCCGAGGGCACCGTGCTCGCTCCGTACGGCGAGCTCGACCTGGACACCGTCGCCGAGCTGGACGCGGCCCTGGCCCTGGCGCTGGCCCCGCCGGGCACCGTCGTCGTGGTCGACTGCGCGGGGCTGGACTTCTGCGACTCCTCCGGCCTCACCGTCCTGCTCCGGGCCCAGGCCCGCGCGGCGGCCAATGGGAGCCGGATCGAGCTGGCCCGACCCCAGCCGTTGATCCTCCGGATGCTCGAACTCACGGGCGCCACCGATGTGTTCAAGCTCCGCGACACCGTGCCGGGATGACGGGGGGACGGGGGCGAGGGGACGGCCCTGTCCACCGGGCCGGTGTCGTCAGGGTTCATCGGGATGCCGCCGGTGCGCCGACCGCGCCGCAGGCCGGCGTTCCCGCGCGTCCTGCGGTCCGATACCTGTCACGGCTGTCACCCTTCGGCTTCCGGT
>NZ_JAFLNG010000078.1 GCF_017427025.1 Streptomyces sp. FH025 | reverse complement strand
CCGCGCGTTGGGCAGCGTGGCCGCAGGGCAGGTTCTTCCGCTCCCTGAGGCTCCCGACGGTTCAACGCGGCAGCAGAACTCCGCGTTCGCGGACGACCAGCTCTTCGCCCTCGGTGAGGCTCGCGAATGTGATGACCTCATCCAGCAAACGGAACGCGCCACCAATCTCCCGGCGGGCGGTGACGATGCGTTCTGCCATGTCGGGACTGGCATCGAGTACCTGAGCGATCGTCTGGGCATCGGCGCCGTTCAGATCGAGCAGCCCGCCGTCGTCGTACCCGTTGCCTCGGCCCGGTCGGCCGATGCCCAACTCACGGGCCATGGCGGGATCGTCCTGAACGATACGGCGCGCCTCGGCCCGCAGGGCTCGGGCCTGTTGGGCCACGGCGAGAGCGCCAGCGGGCTCCGTAGCGGCCGGTATCGGCTGCTGAGCGGTGTTGCCATAGCTCAGGGATCGGTACGGCAAGACGAGGATCGGGGCAATGATCATCCCAGCGAGCGCGGTGAAGCCGGCGACAGGAGGGATGAGTAGGCCGCCGGCGAGGACGGCGGTGAACACGATGGCCAGGCGGCGAGCCTTTGCCGCATCGCGCTGATGAGCGCGGGACAACCGCGTGTAGGCGTGCCAGAACGGTGCGCAGGCGAGCAGGCCTACGCTCAGGATCGGCGTAAGGACGTACCAGAGGCCGGGACGACGTCGGTCGGCTTGGGCAGGGTGCTGACTCACGGGCACAGCGTATCGATGACCAGACGTGAGGTATGCCCACAGGAATCGACCAGGCCAACGAACGCCTATCGCAAGCTGCGATGGCCGCCCCTCGCCCCCAACCTTCGTCCTACAAGCTGACGGCCAAGACGTACGCGGGCCGAGGTCACCAAGGCAGCTCGGCAACACGCAGGAACGTGCCACGGAATACAAGTGGCGGGAACACGACCTGGAGACCGTCGACGTCACCGCCGTGCGAGGCGCCGCGGAAGACGAGCAGGTGTGGGCGCCCTTCGGCGAGATGCACCAAGGACTCGGCTTCGACGGGCTCTTCCGGTACACCTACCTCAGATGACCGGAGAACCCGAGCGCGAAGGCGCTTCAGCGACGAAGAGCCAATAGGGGAACCAGCATCGAGCTGGTCCCCCTATCGGCCAGCCACGGCCAGGCCTTGGCGTCAAGCATGACTGCTGATCAGGCGAAGCACCGGGCGCTCATTCCGCACTCCCAGCAGCTCACAGACGCGCTCTGGCTTCCAAGCGAGCTCGCGCGCGAGCTTCTCGACCGTGAGGCCGTCCTCCTCGGCCGCGAGTTCGAAGGCCTGGCGCAGGAGGGCAGGCTGTTCGCCGGAGAAGCCGTTGACCGACTCGGCTGCGAATCCCGGCTGCCCTTCGAGCGCGCGCAAGCGCTGGTAGGCGCGACTGGTCGTCGCATCCGAGGTCAGTCCGAGTTCGCGGCAGCGGTAGATCAACGAGTGTATGGAGACGCCCCAGGTGCGCCGCAGTTCGGCCAGGCGCGCGAGGTCCATGCGGCGAGGAAGGAGCGGCAGGATGCTGGACTGCGGGGTGAGGAACTCGGCCGCGAAGGCGTCAGCTTCCTTCTCCTGCCGGCTGTCCCCGGTGGCGTCGCCGTGAAGCACCAGATGGCCCAACTCGTGTGCGGCGGTGAAGCGGTGCCGGTAGACGTCATCAGCACGATTGGACGTCAGGACCGCGAGGGGCCGGGCAGTCCGGGAGGAGAATGCGTCGACAGTTGTGGCCGACGTGTCGCCCGCCGGCGGCGTGACGACGATGATGCCGTGGGACTCCATTCGCCTCACGAGATGGGTGACCGGACCGTCGCCCAGGCCCCAACGGCGCCGCAGCTCCCGTGCCGCCGCCGCAGGCTCCGCCGGTAGCTCTTCGCCGGGGTGGACCTCCCCTCCGGCGAAGCCGGGCAGGTCCACGACCGGCAGCTGCACCCGCAGTTCCAGGGCGTAGGTCAGTTCCCAGACCTGCTCAGCGAAGGCCAGCGCTCGCTCGCGCTGGGCCTTCGGGGTGCTGCGAAGGCTCCGAAAGTGGGCCATCGAGGCATCGAGGCGGCTGCTCGGTCGGCCTGCCAAGAAGAACGAGAGCGGCACGCTGAGGATGTCCGCAAGGCCGGGAACCAGCTCCGGTCTGGGCTTCGAGACGCCCGTCTCGTACTGGCCGACGGCGGCCGGCGTGACACCGAGCCGCTCGGCGACGTCCTTCTTGGTCATCTCCGCCAGTCGGCGGGCCTGGGTGAGCCGGGCTGGATCGAAACCGTCGACGACGGCACGAGGGGTGATCCCACGTTCTTCCAGTCCCGGGATGAGGTCTTGCCTAGTTCGTCGCATCGTTTTCGTTGATCTGAGGCTTCGCTGGTTCCGCTTCGGTCAGTGGCGTCACGTTGAGCGTTCGATCCACGTTCGAACGGGACGACAGGGTAAGAGTAGGCGTCTCGCCCTGGTCGAAGCCGGTGTGCTCCAGAATTGCGGGTCCAGACTGAGTCGGGACGGACGACAGCCGCTTCCCGTGGAAGGTGACGGCCTCCGGAAGCGGCAGCGCTTCCGGCCCGGCGACCCAATCCAACACGCCATCGGCGCCGTGAGCGGCGACGCCCCAGTGGGCCTCCAGCAGCTCCGAGGAGTTGCACGCGAAGGGCACCAGGACCAGACAAGTGTCCGGGGGCACGGTGGTGAGACCGCCGTGCAGTTCGACGGCCGGTTCCTCGGGCGGTGTGGCGAACTCGAAGTCGAAGGCGCCCTGGATGCTTGTTGGAGCCGTCGGGGCCGGGGCGAAGGTGAACAGCTCTCGGACCATCCCGGAGTTGCTGGGTACCCGTGCGGTCAAGATGTCGGACCGGGTCCTCGCGTAGAGGAACGGATAGATCAGGCCGCGTCCGACCAGCACCAGGTCGAACGGGAAGCGGTACGGCTTCACCGGCTTGGCCCCCGGCAGCTCCCTGAGCTCCTCGTAGACCCGCTCGAACTGGCCGGACCAGCGTGCAGACCCGAACGGGTGCTTCGTCCGGACGTCCGCCTGCTCCTGACCGGCCTGCGCATTGGCCTGCATGTTCCGGAGGGCCTGGCCCAAGCCGGTACGGACGGCGAGCGCCTGCTCGCCGAACAGCTCGGTCATCCAGGGAGAGAGCGGCACGTCCATGCGTCAGAGCTCCTTGAGGTCAGCACTTTCCATCGAAGCGCATCACAGCCAAGCGCACTTTAGTTGATGTCAGAGAACTTGCACAAGCACTTCAGCCGGCAAGGTCACATGTGGTGTCGAGTGCAGCCCGCCCCGGCGCTGGGTGTTCACTGCGGTTGGCCTGGCCGCCCGGCTGGACCGCAGCCACTCACGGCAAGGCCCGGTGGCAGCTGCCGCCGCTTATTGGTTGTCGAGCGATCGATTTCGCCCGGCCCACGTGTGATAGTGGTCGCTCGCCGATCGCGTCGATCTTCGACCGGGGCGTGTGCTACGTTCCGTGATCCAACCGAAAACAGGCGACCCCGGCAGCGCGCCAACGCTCCGGGGTCAGGCAACAGGAGCCAACACTCCCGATGCGTGTCCATCGTAGCGCCCACGTGCGCAACTTCACCGTGCTGCCCAACGCCGTCCTGCAGTACCGACGGCTCTCCTACACCGCCCGCGGCCTGCTCGCGGACCTCCTCTCCCGGCCCGACGGCTGGCGCGAGGACGGCCGGCACATGGCCGACACCAGCCCGCAGGGCCGGGGCGCGATCCGCAAGGCCCTGAAGGAACTGGCGGAGGCCGGCTTCTACCGGGTCGAGAAGATCCGCATGCCCGACGGCACGATCGTCACCGAGACCCACGTCTACGACACGCCGCAGCTGGCGGCGCCGGGTGTCACCCGTCCGGTCTCCGGTGAAGCGATCACCGGTGGTGCTGGCGTCCTTGTAAAGGACCTGGTGAAAGAACCCTCCCTCCCCGCCGAGCAGGTCGATGAGCCGGTCCTCGCCGACGAGCCGCAGGCGAGGATGGGAGGGCGGGAGGAAAACTCCGAGGGGGAGGTCGTGGAACAGCCCGTGGCGGTGCCGGACGAGCAGGTCTGCGAGGCGGTCGCCACGTTGTTCCGGGTGATCCGCCCCGAGCCGCGCCTGCGGCTCGGCCAGGCCGAAGCCGAGGAACTCGCACCCCTCGTCGCGCACTGGCTGGAGCGCGGCGCGACCCAGACCGACCTCGCCCAGGCTCTGCTGCCTGGCCTACCCGTCCCGATGCACTCGGCGGTCTCGGTGCTCCGCTACCGCCTGGAGCGCAAGATGCCGCCCGTCCAGCCCGCTGTACGGCCCGCAACGGCCCGGTACTCCGAGTGCACCAAGTGCCACGACCCGGCGCCCCAGCCGGGCATCTGCCGGGCGTGCGCGGGCCTTGGCGCGCGAACGGTTGCCGTCCGTGGGGGCGAGGCGGTCACCCGCAGCGGGGCGGCCCGCGCCAGGGACGCCCTGCGCGCCGCCAAGACCGCCGGCCTGCACCTGGGCAGCCTGGTGGTAGCCCAGTAGTGCTGCGGCACCAGCGTCACCGAGTCGGCAACGGTCAGGCTGCCATGGCCGGCAGCGCGCGCAGGCGCTCGCGGAACTCGGCGACGGCGGGCTCCGCGCCGTACGGCTTGAGGTAGCCGTCGAACTTGGTGAGGCGGCTGACGGCGCGGACGGAGTGGACCTTGGTTTCGAGGAGGCCGAGGCCGCGGTTGGCGGCGTCGAGGGCGCCGTCGAGGTCCTTGCCGGCGAGGCGGGCGGTGGCGAGGCGGCCGGAGCGGACGGCCTGGTCGCGGGGGACGGCGTGGTCGATGGAGGAGACGAGGGCGCTGGTGGCGCGCTCGACCTGGCCGGCGCGGAGCATGACCTTGCCCTCGGTGGAGCTGAGCTGGGCGTCGCCGTACCAGGAGAGCCAGCTGGGGAGTTGGTCGCCGCCGTTCCTGGTCCAGAGGTCGTGGGCGCGGTTGAGGGCGGATCCGGCCTTCTGGTGCTGGCCGTCGCGGGAGAGGCTCTCGGCGTGGTGGAGTTCGAGGTAGCTGCGGACGCCGGGCTGCATGGTCGTGGGGGTGTTGGCGAGCGCGGTCTCGACCTGGGCGACGCGCTCGGCGGGGTTGCCGGCGTCGGAGAGGTGGACGCCCATCTCAGCGAGCAGGAAGGCGCCGAGGGCGTCGTCGCCGACGGTCTTGGCGGCACGCAGGGCGCCGAGGTAGTACTGCTGGCCGGCTGAGCGTAGGCCGCTGTCGTAGGCCATCCAGCCGGCGATGTAGTTGACCTGGGCGGCCAAGCCGTAGAGGCGGGCCTCGACGGCTTCGGTGTGGCGGCCCTGCTTGAGCAGGGTGGTGATGATCGCGAGGTCTCCGCGGGCCTGTTCGATGAGGCGGGCGCCGCCCATCTGGGCGTCCAGGGTCTGGAGGGTGGCGACGCGGGCTTCGAGGGTGTCGACCATGGAGTCGGTCACCTGGTCGCCGCCCAGGGCGGAGGCGAGGGCGGGCGAGGCTGAGGCCCAGCTCGCGGCGACGGTGGCCATGGCGGCCCCGGTGATGGTGAGAAAGCCCCGCCGATCCATATGACCACTCCTGACCAGTTCCACCAGTACGTCCACGGTACCGGTCTTCGTCCAGGGCGCCGTGATGCCGGTCACTTCCCAGACCGGGAGCCATCGCGGCCACGGATTGGCAACCAGGGAACGGGGATTGACGCCCAGGAGGTCGGCCAAGACGTACTGCGCGTCCGGCTCGGGCTCCTGGCCCTGCTCCCACTTCCAGACCAGCGTCCGGTTGGTCGCCAGGTGGATCTTCAGCGCGGCACCGCGGTCGCGCATCATGCCCGCGAACTGGTTCTTTCCCCATCCGCGTAACTGCAGCAGGTAGGTGAGCGGGTGGACCGCCAACATGCCTTCGCTCATCTCAACCCCCGGCTCTGTGGGCCCTGTTGGTGAGCGTAGTGCTACCCGCCGCAGCACGGGCGCTCTCGGAGAGAAACCCCCTGGAAACGTTCCGCAACACTCCGCCGCGCCGCGACGCTGGACCGGCCGTCGTCCGAAGAGAGCGGAGGGGACCCAGCCATGGACGCAACCGCGAACCCGCAGCGAGGTCGCCATCGTGGCGCGCACCGCGACCCGCTGGGGACGGCGCTCGCCGTGGTGTGGGGGCTCGGCCACATCGTCACGCTCGCGCTGCTCGGGACCGTTGCCCAGCACCAGCTCGGTGCCGAGCAGCACTTCGCGGCACCGCCGGCACGCACTCTCCCTGATCGGGAGCCGGCTGCTTGAGAACGCCCGGCTCCCGCGTTCGGTCCGTCATCCCGTCTCAACTCATCTCCCACCGGGGGACCTTCATGCAGCACACCCTGACGCACCCCCGCACCACCCTGACCAGGGTGGTCGTCACCGGTGCGGCCGGATTCATCGGTTCGCACCTGGTCGACGCCCTCCTCGCCGACGGAACGACCGTCATCGGCGTGGACCGCCGTGACCCGCGCACCGACGCGAACGCGGCGGCCAACCTCGCCGGAGCCCTCGACCACCCCGGCTTCACCTTCGTCGCAGCCGACTTGAGGACCTCCCCGCTCCAGGCTCTCTTCTTGCAGGCCGACGCGGTCTTCCACCTCGCCGCCCTGCCGGGTGTGCGCGGCTCCTGGGGCGAGCGGTTCGCCGAGTACACCGCCAGCAACGTCTTCGCCACCGAACGCGTGCTGGCCGCCTGCGAGGACGTCCGCGTTCCCCGGCTGGTCTACGCCTCCTCGTCCAGCGTCTACGGCACCACCGGAGGTGGTGCCACCGCCGAAGAGCGCACGCCGAACCCCGAGTCCCCGTACGCGGTCAGCAAGCTCGCCGGTGAACAGCTGTGCCTGGCCCACGCAGGCAAGCCAACGTCCACGGTCACCGCAGTGGCGCTCCGGCTGTTCACCGTCTACGGGCCTCGCCAGCGCCACGACATGCTGATCGGCCGCGCGCTGACGGCAGCGCTCGGAGGCCCAGCGCTGGACCTCTACGGGGACGGCCGCCAGAGCCGCGACTTCACCTACGTCGGCGACGTGGTCTCCGCGGCCGTCGCCGCCGCGACCACCGCGATCGGCACGACCGTCCTCAACATCGGAGCCGGTGTCAGCACCAGCGTGCTGGAGGTGCTGGACGCCGTCGAAGAGCTGAGCGGCCACCCGGTCCCGATCAACCAGCGGCCCGCCCAGGCCGGCGACGTGGAGACCACCCTCGCCGACCGCTCCCGGGCGGCCGACCTCCTGGGCTGGACTCCCGGCACGGACCTCCGGCGGGGCATCTCCCGCCAGCTCGACCACCTGATCGCCGACTCCCCGCAGCCCGTCCGCGCCTGAGCGACCCCGCCCCACCGTCCCACCGGAGGAATCGTGTTCGTCACCACCGCGGACAGCGCGAACGCGCTGTTCACCCGCGCCAGCAAGGCCATCCTCACCCAGGGCCGCAGCGTCGCGCCGCGCGGCATGGCCACCGCCGAACTCATGGGCGCCTACCTCAAGTTGAGCGACCCGACGGCCCGGATGGTCCACCTCAGCCCGCACCGCGTGCTCAACCCCGCCTTCGCCGCCGCCGAGACCGTCTGGATCCTCTCCGGCTCCAGCGACGACTGGATCCACGACTTCAACAGCCGCCTGGCCGCGCTTACCGACCACGGCGCCCTCCAGGGTGCCTACGGCCCGCGCCTGCGGCGCTGGCACGGGCGGCTGGACCAGCTCGACTACGTCCGGCGGCAGTTGACCCGCGACAGCGAGAGCCGCCGCGCCGTCGTCCAGATCTTCGACCCGGGCCGCGACACCGCCGGCCACAAGGACGTCCCCTGCACCCTCGGCTACCGCTTCTACCTGCGCGAGGGCCGCCTGGAGATGCACACCAGCATGCGGAGCCAGGACGTGTGGCTGGGCCTTCCGTACGACCTGATCACCACGACCGTGCTGCACGAGCTGATGGCCGGCTGGCTCGGTGCCGAGGTCGGCGACTACCACCACCACGTCGACTCCCTGCACCTGTATGCCCAGCACCAGGACACCGCTTGGCACCTGGCCCCGGACGCGCCCGCCTCGTCCGCGTGGCAGCCGCTCGGCATCCCGTGGGAGGACTTCGACCTGGTGATGAAGCAGGTCACGATGGGCGAAGCGGTCGGCCACCCGGTCTGGGACGGCTTCGCCGCCGTCCTGGCCAGCTACCGGCTGTGGAAGGCCGGGCACCGCGACGAGGCCCGGGCCACGGCCGCCGAGGTGTCGGGGCCGCTGCCCGAGGCCCTCGCCACCTGGTACGACCAGCGTGAGCACCAGGTACCGCTCGCCGCGATGCCCACCCCGGCGATCCCGGCGAAGAGGTGACCGTCGATGACCACCCGCCGCAACACCGTGCTGGGCCTGTGCTCCTACACCCACGACTCGGCCGCCGCCCTGCTCGTCGACGGCCAACTCACCGGGTTCGTCGAGGAGGAGCGGCTCAGCGCGGTCAAGCACGACAAGAGCTACCCGGCCAAGGCCATCGACTGGCTCCTCGACGAGGCGGGCCTGACCCGCGCCGACATCGGCACCGTCGCCTACAACTTCACGCCGCAGAACTACCTGCGGGCCATCCCCGCCGCGCTCGCCCACGCCGTACGGCCCACTACCGCGGCACGCGCCCTGCCGAGGGCCCGGTCGTTCGCCCGGGTCGCCACCAACACCCGCCAGCGCCTGACCTGGCTGGCCGGCAACTTCCCGAACGCCACCGTGCAGCCCGTCCTGCACCACCGCGCCCACGGCCTCTACGCCTTCGCCACGTCCGGCTACGAGGAGGCCGCCATCCTGGTGGTCGACAGCCTCGGCGAGGTCCAGGCCACCACCATCGGCCACGCACGGCAGCACGCGCGCGGCTGCGCGTACCGGATCGTCCACGCCCTCGACGACCCCGCCTCCCTCGGCTACGTGTACGGCGCCGTCACCGAGCACCTCGGGTGGCGGCGCGGGGACGAGGAGGGCACTGTCATGGCCTTGGCCGCCCTCGGCGACCCGAAGCGCTTCCGGCCTCTGTTCACGAAGGCCGTCCGGCTCACCACCAACGGCTTCGTCCTCGACCATCGGCTCATCGCCCTGCGGGTCATGGACCGCCGCTACCCCCGGCTGACCGCCGCCTTCACCGCGCTCACCTGCCCGCCGCGCCGACCGGACGAGGAGGTCGCCCAGGTCCACGCCGACCTCGCCGCCGCCCTCCAGGAGCGCACCGAGCAGGTGATGCTGCACCTCGCGCGGATCGCCCGCGAACGCACCGGCGCCCGGCTGCTGTGCGTGGGCGGCGGGGTCGCGATGAACTGCGTCAGCATCGGCAAGATCATCGCCAGCGGGCTGTTCGACGAGGTCGCCGTCCCGCCCGCCCCCGGGGACTCGGGCACCGCGATCGGCGCCGCAGCCGCCGTCCACCTCGACCGGCACGGCGACCTCCCCGCCGGGCTGGCCCGCGCCTGCTACCTCGGCCCGTCCTTCCCCGGCCTGGAACTGCCCGCCGAGCCGAGGCCCGGTATGACCGCGCGCCGCCTCGACGACGTGGCCGCCTTCGCAGCCCGTGAACTGGCCGAGGGCACGATCATCGGCCTGTTCCAGGGCGGCGTGGAGGCCGGGCCCCGGGCGCTCGGGCACCGCTCGATCCTCGCCTCCCCGCTACGGCCCGGCGTCGCCGACCGGCTCAACTCCACCGTGAAGTTCCGCGAACCGTTCCGCCCGTTCGCCCCGGTCGTCCTGGCCGACAAGGCCGCCGACTACTTCACCCTCGGCCAGGAAGCGCCGTTCATGTCGATGGCCTCCCCGGTCACCGACCTGGCCCGCCAGACGATCCCGGCGATCGTCCACACCAACGGCACCGCGCGGGTGCAGACCCTCACCCCCAGGGACAACCCGCTCCTCGCCGACATCCTGACCGCCTTCGCCGAACTCACCGGCGTGCCCGTGCTGATCAACACCTCCCTGAACATCAAGGGCAAGCCGATCTGCGGCACCCCGGAGATGGCGCTGGACTGCCTCGCCGAATCCGGGCTCGACGCGCTCCTCGTCGAGGACTGGTGGGTGACCAAGGCATGAGGATCGGCTACAGCTGCTGGGGCTTCCTCGGCTCCGGCGTCACCGACACCCCCGACGGCGGGCGCAGCCACCGCCGCACCCTGGTGGACGGCCTCATCGCCGCCGGCCACGAGATCGTCTTCCTCCAGGCCAACCGGGACCTGACCGAGGCCGGCACCGACCTCACCGCCACCTACCGGTGGGACGACGGCCTGCCCGAGATCGACGCCCTGTTCCTGGAATGGCGCTGGCCCATCCCCGGCCGCAACACCACCGCCTGCGGCACCGACGGGCACACCTGCGACCTGCACCGGCAGCAGGAACTCCTTGACCACTACACCCACCGGCACGCCGTCCGAACGGTCCTGTGGGACAAGGACCGGCAGCTGCCCGCCGACGACCCGCTGCGGACCGCCGGGCACGTCCAGGTGTGCGAACCGGCCCTCCACCCGTCGCCCGGCGCCGTGAGCCTGCTCTTCCCGGTCGCCGACGACGCCCTCGACCAGGCCCACCCGGGCGCGCTCGCGGCCCACGGGCGCCCGCTGCCACTGGTCTACGTCGGCAACCAGTACGACCGCGACACCGCCTTCGGCGAGTACTTCGCACCGGCCGCCGCCCAACTGCCGCACCAGGTGGCCGGGAAGTGGAGCGACACCGCCCGCTGGCCGGAGGTGAACTTCACCGGCCGCATCCCCTTCGACGAGGTCGCCCCGCTCTACCGATCCGCGGTAGCCACCGTGCTCCTCGCGCCCGACCGGTACGCGCGAAGCGGCCAGTTCACCCAGCGCCTCTTCGAGTCCGTCCTCGCCGGCTGCCTGCCGCTGGCCCCGCACACCCTGCGGGGCGCGGAAGCGGTCGTGCCGCGCGAGCTCGTCGTCACCGGCGCCGCCGACGTGGTGGCCACCGTCACCGCGCTCACCCGGATCGCGGGCAGCCAGGCCCACGCCGACCTGATCGCCCGCTGCATCGACCACCTCGACCCGTTCCGCCTCACCCGCCAGCTCCGCACCCTCACCGCCGCGCTGGCCGGCACCTGCATTCCGCCCCTGCTGATCGAAGGAGCCCGCGCATGACCCAGGCCGCCGCACCCGTACTCCCCGGCATCCAGCGGGTCGAGAAGCTCTACCTGGAGCTGCTGTTCCGCTGCAACTTCTCCTGCACCACCTGCTACCACGGCGAGGACCTCAAGCGCCCCGACACCGTCACCGTCGACCAGGCCACCGCCGCCCTCACCTACTTCGCCGACCACTACGACACCCACTGGGTGTGCCTGCTCGGCGGCGAACCCCTCCTGTTCGAGGGCCTGCCCGCCGTCCTCGCCGCCGCCAAGGCCCTCGGCTACCGCACCGAGATCTGCACCAACGGCTACAAGCGCCGGGCCTTCCTCACCCAGGCCGCCGAACACCTGGACATGCTCCGCGTCTCCCTGGACGGAGGCACCGCCGAGGCCCACGACCGCATCCGGCGCCCCGGTTCCTTCGCCGCCGCCTTCGACACCCTCGCCTGGGCTCACGGCCGCACGCTCCCCTTCGGCGCCACCTGCACGCTCACCGGCGAGAACATCACCACCATCCCCGCCCTCGCCAAGCGCCTGCGCGACCTCGGCGCCCGCGACCTGATGCTCCACCGCGTCCGCCTGGTCGGCAACGCCGCCGACAGCGGCATCACGCCCGTCACCTGGGAACAGACCCAGTACCTCCACGAACAGCTGATCGGCATGGATCTGGGCGGCATGAAGGTCAACACCGACATCCTGCTGCCCGAGCGGTGCCCGCCGCCCAGCGACGTCGTCGAGAAGCTGGAGATCTCGCCCGATGGGCGCGTCTACCTGTCGTGCGCCGAGGTCGCCGGCCCCGGCCGCGAGGTCCGCTACGACTTCGACCAGGCCGCCCTGGTCACCGTCGACGCCGCGTGACCAGCGCGAAGCGTCCCGGGCCGGGCGCCGGCTCGGGACGCACCCCGGGCGGACCGAAGCGACCACCGTCCGGCCCGTCGCACGGCTCGGTAGCCTGTAGCGACATGGACAGGATCGCCATCATCGGCTGCGGCGGCAGTGGCAAGACCACCCTCGGACGCCAGCTCGCCGACAAGATCAACGCCCCGGTGACCCACCTCGACGGCGTCTACTACGACTCCGACTGGAACACCCTGCCGCCGGAGAAGTTCGCCGCCATCCAGGAGGAGCTGGTCGCCGAACCGCGCTGGGTGATCGACGGGAACTTCGCCTCCACCCTCCCCATCCGCCTCAAGCGGGCCGACACCGTCGTCTTCCTCGACATCCCCCCGATCGTGTGCCTGTGGGGCATCCTCCAGCGCCGCCGCCGCTACCGCGGCGGTCAGCACACCGAGCAGGGCGTCTTCGACCGCATCCACTGGGGCTTCATCCGCTACGTCCTCGGCTACCGCCGCCAGATGCGGCCCAAGGTCCGCGCACTGATCGCCGAGCACGCCGACCACGCCCGCGTCGTCACCCTCACCAGCCGCCGGGCCGCCCGCCGGTTCGTCGCCACCGTGCCCCGGCAGACATGACCTGACCCACTTCGCACCGGGAAGGCTCCACCTGTCCATGACCGCCAACCCGTTCCTCGACGCTGCCCGCGTCCGCCACGACCTGTACGCCGACGCGGGCCGCATCACCCAGCGCACCAGCGCCCTGGCCCGGGCCAAGACCGCCGGCCCGCACCCCGCCGCCGTTATCGCCGACCTCGCCGCCAGCGGCCTGCACGGCACCGTCCTCGACATCGGCTGCGGACGCGGCACCACCACCGTCGCCCTCGCCGAACGGCTCAGCCCGCCCCGCCTCATCGCCTTCGACCAGTCCGCAGCCCTCCTCGCCGAAGCCGAGGGCAGGCTCGCCGGGCACACGGGCGTGGAGATCATGCGAGGCGACTTCCACGCCATCGCTCTGCCCAACTCCTCGGTGGCGGTGACCACGGCCGCCTTCTGCCTCTACCACTCGCCCCGGCCTGCCACCGTGATCGCGGAGATCGCCCGTTGCCTGGCCCCCGGCGGCCTGTCAATCACCGTCACCAAGTCCGCCGACAGCTACCGCGCCCTGGACGAGGTGATCGCCGCCGGCGGCCTCGACCCCGAGGCCACCAGCCGACCGAGCCTGTATGAGACCTTCCACAGCCACAACCAGGCCGACATCGTGGCCACCTGCCTCGACGTCCAGCAGGTCATCCACCACGAACACCGCTTCCGCTTCACCGACGCCGACCACATCGCCGCCTACGTCGCCACCAACCCCAAGTACCAACTCCCGTACGATGCCATTGAGATCGCCCAGCGGCTGAGGGAGACCGTTGGCGACGGCCCGCTGGAGACCACCTCGACCGTCACCTACGTCGTGGCCGCCCGCCGATGAGGACCTTCACCAAGACCTACGCGGACCCTGGAGCCCAGCAGCAGGCACTGGCGCACCACCGGTGGATCGCCCGCGTCAACCCCGACGTGCGCATCCCCGAGGTCATCCAAGTCATCCCCTCCGCAATCGACTTCGAGCACATCGACGGCCGCCACGGCGGCCCTGACGACCTGGCGACCCTGGCCGCCCTCCTCGGCCACCAGCACACCAACGCCTACACCCGCGAGCTGCACACCGCCCGCCTGAACGCACCCCACACCAGCGACGGCATCACCATCGCCGGCTTCGCCGACGACCGCCGCGAACGCCTCCACCAACTCCTGGCCTCCGGCGCCGTACCGGGCCCGGCTCTGACCCGTGATGCGATCGACGGCTGGCTGGAGCGGGCTGCCACGATGCCAGCCGCCTTCTACAAGGACGCCAACCCGCGCAACTTCCTCATCACCGGCGCGGATGTGACCGTCATCGACTTCGACTCCCTCACCCTCGCCCCCTTCGGCTACGACCTCGCCAAGCTCGTCGTCAGCACCGCCATGACCACCGGCTCCCTGCCCGAGGGCACCATCCGCCAGGCCCTGGACGCCTACAACCACCACCCCCGGAGCCGTGGCTTGCCCGGTTGCCCCTGGCACGAGTTCGCCGCATGGTGCGAGTTCCACCACGCCCTGACCGCGCCCTACCTCGGCACCAACAACTACCGGTTCAGCTGGCACACCGTGCGGCCGGCCTGGACCACCGACATCCTCCGGCACTTCGACAAGGAGTCCGCGCTGTGACGACCAACAGCGTGATGAACAGCCGCAACGCGGTCTGCGTGATCGTCCACGACAAGGACACCGACACGATTGCCGCCCTGCACTACGCCGCCCGCAACTGGTCCCCGCACCCGTCCTGGACAGTCCCCGGCGGCAAGGCCGAACCCGGTGAACCCCTCGACGGGGCCGCCGCCCGCGAGCTCAAGGAGGAGACCGGCCTGCTCGTCGACCCGGCCGACCTCGAACTCGTCCACGTCATCCACGTCGAACAGGGCTGGGACCAGGCCGGACACTTCGTCCTCTTCGTCTTCGCCACCGACAAGTGGACCGGCTACCTCGCCAACACCGAACCCGACAAGCACCTCACCGCCCGCTGGGTTCCCGTCAGCCACCTCCCCGAACCGGCCTTCCCCACGGCCGCACAGGCGCTCACCGCCTACCGAGACGGCGGTCCTGCCTTCTCCCGCTATGGCTGGGAGCCAACAGCGGTATGACGGCGCGGCCGAGTGGGCTCGCCGAAGGATACTCAACGAACCCACCCAGCCACGGCCGCCGACGAACTGACACCTGGCCAGATCCGCGCCCACCTAATCCCTCGACGCCCGACGACCACCTCGGCCCGCTGGCTACAGTCATCACCATGAGCGACTCCCAGTCCCACGAGGTCGTGGCCC
Source organism: Streptomyces sp. FH025 (assembly GCF_017427025.1). Lineage (GTDB taxonomy): Bacteria > Actinomycetota > Actinomycetes > Streptomycetales > Streptomycetaceae > Kitasatospora. The sequence goes on along the minus strand of NZ_JAFLNG010000078.1, from coordinate 3,961 downwards.
AGCCCCGCACTGCCGCCGGTGTGCTCTTCTTCGACGAAGACGACCGCGTCCTCCTCGTGAAGCCGACCTACAAGCCCGGCTGGGAGATTCCCGGCGGCTACCTCCACGCCGGCGAGACCCCGAGCGAGGGCGCCGCCCGGGAGGTCCAGGAGGAGCTCGGCATCACCCCGCCAGTTGGCCGACTCCTCGTCGCCGACTGGGCACCCCACCCCACCGAGGGCGACAAGCTCCTGTTCGTCTTCGACGGCGGCGTCCTCCCCGCCGATGAGCTGGACAACATCACCGTCGACCAGGTGGAGATCGGCGAGTACGCCTTCCACACCACCAACCAGCTCGACGAACTCCTCATTCCGCGCCTCGCCCGCCGCGTCCACGCCGCCTGCGTCGCCAGGACGCAGTCCGCGACCGTCTACCTGGAGCACGGAGCAACCCGCGCGTAGCCACCAAAGTCGCAACACGGACACCGGCCACCGTCGCAGCTATGTGAACGCTGGCCGGTTCCGGCGGGTTGGCGTATTGCCCTCAGCCGTTGTCGACCAGCGCCACCCCCCCGCCAATGCTTAGGCCCCTGGATCGGAAGACGAGGGCCGGCCCTCACCTAAACGAGACGGCCGTCCTCATTGGGGTCGGATCCAAACTCTGCCCGCGACACTGGCGGGAGTGCTTCGTTGGCATTCTGGCGAAGGAGCTTGATAGTTCTTCCCTCCGCCCACGCATTCCACGCCTTCAGGTAGAACGCGAGGTGAGCACGCGAGTCATCGCGCTTCCTCAGGCTCTTCCCCTGCTTGAGGGCCAGCATCGTGTTTCTCAGCGTAAGCCTGGGGTCATACCGCTTGAGGTTCGCTCCCGTGACGAGTCCCTCGTACCAGTCGCTCTGGTCTACGTCTGGCCGCTCCGTCGAGGTCACGTACCACCCCACAGTGGCCGCCGTCACCGAAAGGCATACCTCTCGATAGATAGAGAATCCCTTGTCGAGCGCTTCTCTGATCCGAGGATTTTCGGTCAGCAATTTGAGCAGCTGGTCATGACTACACATCGAGGACGGTCCAGACCAGCTGAGCTTCGGAGCCGTCCGATACATGTGAAGACCACGAAGCGAAGCCGCCAGATGCTGCGCCCGCTTCTCTTCCTTGAGGAAGAGGATGTCACGGGCGGTCCTCTTCTTCCCCGTGTCCATCACCGAGAAGGCAGCGGGATCGACCCCCCGCGCGACCACCAGCTGGGCTGACCTGGTTGCCTGGACGATTGCAGCCAGCCGGTGCTGCCCATCGAGGAGCCGGCCGTCCGGGCTGAACGCGATGCCTTGATGGTGAGTCTGCCACTCACCCCGCTCAAGCGCTCCGGCGAGCCCCGTGACGTGGCCCTGGCTCAGCTGCCGATTCCCGTAGTTGCTCTCGGCCAGCCACTTCTTCGCGGTCTCAGGGTCAACGGTTTCTACCGCAATGCTGATCACCGGCACCTCCTGATAAATCGGGCCCTGTTTGGACTTTCTCGTCGACTCAATGAGGTGAATCGCGCGCCGATCAGGATGGCAGATCGCTCCAGCCAGCTACCGCCTGTCAGAGGGGAAGCCATGCGGCCAAGTGGGAAAGAATCGTTTCCCTCACCTGAAATGATTCACCCATTCGGCCCGAGGACATTCCCAGAGCATCGACCATGACCAAGTGGGCCTTGATAGTCGACTGGTGACAGATGGACCGGCGCAGAGCGAGCCATCAGTGATAGCCCACGACTCGATCGGGCCACACACGGACGGCGCTGCGGGCGCCGGCGCCGACCCCTTGTGGGCTTCGATCTCTGGCGTACCACCGACCGCAGTAGGCGCGCGGCTGGCGGATGTTGGGAACACGCGACAGGGCACGCCCCGGCCGCTGTCAGACCTTCCAGGTAGCGTCTGATGTCCCGCATGTTCAGCGGCCCAGGAGCAGGGGGACCAACGTGCCAAAGAGCTTCACTCTCGGGGGAGTCGAGTACACGACCAAGAAGGCCGCGGGGGAAGCGGTCCGCCGACTCCTTTACGCCCACCCCGCGGGGACTGTGATCACTGACGCCAAGGAGGAGGAGTTCTTGCGGGACCTCCTCTCCTTCCACCCCGACTATCCGGAGAAGACCGGTCCAGGGGTGGCTCACTTCACCGTGGAACGGGCGCTCCGCGGCACTGTCGGCTTCCACGTGGTCAGGACAGACGGAACCCGAGACGTGTTCAGCTACCTCGCCTGCCTGACGCACCCCAGCCACCGGGACAACGTCCTGGGAACGATGCGCCTCTCCATCTCGGATCAGATCTACGCCTTTCGAGCAGCCAACTGCCCTCCTGGCCAGCCCATCACCTGCGCCATGACAGGGCAAACAATCACCTGGAGCGAGGTCCACATAGACCACGAGTCCCCGGTGTTCGTTGACCTCGCCGAGAGCTTTGTCCACCACCACGACGGCTTCGACGCCGTGGTGGTGGACAAGCGCGACACCCCGCAACGCTGGCACCTGCGCGATCTTGAACTTGAATGGCAGCAGTACCACCAGCAGCACGCCACCCTGAGGGTTGTGTCCAAGGCTGCGAACCTAAGCCGACGACGCTCCTGAGGCTGGACTCGAAACCTACCCGTGTTCAGGGAGCCCACGGATGAGCATCAGCAGCAGTGCTCCCAGGCAGTGAGGATTCCGCCGTTTCCGGCGCTCTCGTCGTACACCACCCATATGCTCGCTACCAGGCGCAAAAAAGATCATCTAGGAGCAACCGTGAAACCCGGTGACATCGCTATCCCTCAACGCCTGGGACACCTCAGTCGCGACCCTCGCGGGTATCCAGTGATCGCGACGGTGGACCGGGACAGTGACGGCGTCGACTTCGGCTCGATCAACGAGCAGCGAAAGCTGGTCCTCGCAACGTTCGACTGGTGTGCGATCTGCGGCTTGCCGTTCCGCGACGAGACACGATGGCAGTTCCTCTTGCACGTGCCGGAAGGAGGCAGCCCCGACGCCATCTGGAGCGGCGAGGCCCCGGTCCATGAGATCTGTGGCTTCTACGCAGCACAGATCTGCCCGTTCCTGTCATCTCCCGGCGCACGACTGGGTGATGACGGACGCCGAGGTCAGCGTCGACCAGCCAGCGTGCTCGCCGCCGGCTACACGAGCACCGATGCCGTGGACATCAAGCCCTCCGGGCTGCAGGACGACACGTATGTCGTGCACTTCGCGCACACGTCCGCCGTGGATCGGTTCACTTACTCCGATCGCAACGAACTGCGCGATCGATACCAGGAGCTTCTGGCAGCGGAGACGCCCATCGAAGTCTCGCCCGGCGAGAAGACCCTGGTGGACCGCTTCAATGCCATCAGTGCACCGCCAGGCGAGGATAACCCTGGCGCGACTGTCGCCGGCGCCGCCGTTATGGCGGGCGCAGGCTACGCCCGCAACGTCTTCCGGCTGGGCGGGATGAAGCCCTTCCACGAGCCGGTTTATGCCACCCTCGCGTCGCACTTCCTCACCAACGACGGGCTGTGTGACTTGGCGGATACCTTCCGCGACGAGTCAGGTCGGGCAGCTGCCCAGTGGTTGCTCGAACAGGGGGACCAAGTGCCCCCAGTCCTGGCTCACTGGCGGGAACGCGGCATGCAACAGACGACTGGCCGCACAACCCCCAAGGCCAAGCCACAGGGCCCAGGGCGTTCCGTTCCAAAGAATGCGGCCTGTCCCTGCGGCTCAGGCCGAAAGGCTGGTCGGTGCCACCCGGCAGGGCTGTAAGCCTCCAAGTACGTCGGCGGGCCGCAACGCCAGCGAGCCGGGGGGCCGCAGGGCACATCCAGGGCACATGCGGGCGGAAAACGGCGCTGACCAGTGAAAACTCGTGACATGAGTTTTCCCAGGTCAGCGCCGTGATCGCCGCAAAATCACAGGTCAGCGCGGCGCTCGTGCAGTACGTGAACTACCGCTAGTCGACCGCCCCCGGTGGACGGGGGCA
>NZ_JAFLNG010000779.1 GCF_017427025.1 Streptomyces sp. FH025 | reverse complement strand
TCCTCGGCGCCCCGGTCGCCGTCGTCCGCGCTCGGCCGGGCGGAGACCACCCGCAGGTCCAGGGCGGTGGGCGTCTGCTCGGCCTCCTCGACGGCGGCCGCGGGCGGGTCGATCGGCAGCACCGCGACGGTGATGTTGTCGTGGCCGCCGGCCGCGACCGCGAACTTCACCAGGGTCTGCGCCGCCGCGAGCGGTTCGGTGCGGGCGTCCGGCCGGACGAAGTAGGCCAGGTCGGTGGCCGCCTCGGCGTAGTTCCACAGCCCGTCGGTGCAGATCAGCAGCACTCCGGGGACGTGCGGGGTGAAGTTCAGGGTGTGCGGGACGACCTCCTCGGCGTCGGCGCCGAGCCAGCCGGTGATCGCGTGGGCGCGCGGGTCGGCGTACGCCTCGGCCTCGGTCATCAGCCCGGCCTCGACCATCCGGGCCGCCCAGGAGTCGTCCTGGGTGAGCCGGAAGGGCTCGGCGGCGGCGCGGTCGTCCGGGATCCAGTACGCCCGGGTGTCGCCCACCCAGCCGATGGTGACCCGGCCGCCCGCCGCTATCGCGCTGACGTAGGTGCAGGCGGGCGCGTTGAGGTCGGGGCGGGTGGGCCCGGCGCCGTCGGTGGCGAGGTCGGCGACGGCCGCGGCGGCGTCGGCGATCGCCTGGCGCATCGCCTCGTTCGGGTCCCGGCCGGCCTCCAGCGAGCTCAGCAGGGACTCCGAGGCGGCGTCGACGGCGGTCTCGGAGGCCTCGTCCGGGCGGTCGGAGGAGGAGACGCCGTCGCACACCACGGCGACCACGACCGGCTCGCCGCCGGGCAGCGAGGTGGCGGCGACGGTGAAGGAGTCCTCGTTGCGGTGGTGGCGCACGCCGCGGTCGCTGACCCCGGCGACGCCCGCGAGCGCCTTCTCCATGTGGTCGCGCGGGCGCGGCTGGGCGCTGCCGCAGCCCTCGCAGTAGCCGTCCTCGGTGACCTGTGCCTGCCCGCAGTGCACGCAGACCGGCCCGCGCTGCGCCGGTACGGCCTCACCGTGGGCGGCGGCCCAGCTCGTGGGCATCGCGCCCGGGGCCGCCCGGCCGTCCCGGCCGGTCCCGCAACGGCCGCAGAACGCGTCCTCCGGGTCCATCGGCTCGGAACAGCTCTGGCACTCGGTCTGCTGCGGCATCGGCTACACCCACGTCCTCGGGCGGGCCCGGTTGGCCCGTTCCACCATCTCGATCCTCGTCTCCGCCCGGTCGGCCAACCGGGCGAGTACCCGGTAGGACTGTTCCAGGGCGAAGCGCAGTTCCCGCTCGACGGCGGGACGTCCCAGCACCAGGGTGGCACCGGCCGGTTCGGCACCAGCCGAACCGGCGGCGACCCACTCCAGGGCGGCGCCGAGCACCTCGACCGACAGCTCCTCGCGGCGGCGGTCGTCCAGCGGCAGCGCGGTGAGCTGCTCGGAGCCGGCGGTGAGGTCGGGGGCGAGCCGGTCGGTGGCGGGCCGTTCGCGCAGCCGGGCGCGGACGGCGGCGATCCGGGCGGCGGTGTACTGGTTGGAGGTGGCCGGGACGGACTCCAGGACGCGCACCGCGCCGGGCCGGTCCCCCTCGGCCAGCCGGACCCGGGCGAGGCCGAAGGCGGCGCTCAGGTAGGCGTGGTCGGTGGTCCACACGAGCCGGTAGAACTCGGCCGCGTCGCCGCCGTCGCCGAGCAGTTCGGCGCAGATGGCCAGGGCCAGCTTGGGCGCGGCCTCGCCGGGGAAGGCGTCGTAGACCGCGTCGAAGGCCTCGGCGGCGGCCCGGGGATCGGCCCCGGCCAGGGCCGTCAGGCCGCGGTACCAGACCACCCGCCAGTCGTCCGGGTGGTCGTGCTCCAGCTCGCCGAGTTCCTCGGCGGCGTCGGTGCGGCGGCCGAGTTCGAGCAGGGCGCGCAGCCGGCGCAGCCGCAGCTCGACCGAGTCGGTCGCGGCGCCGGCCAGGGCGGCGAGGGTGTTCGCCGGGTCCGGGGAGAGCACGGTGGCGAGGAAGCCGGCGTTCGGGTCCCCCGGGTCGACCCGGGGGATGGGCAGCGCGAGCGCGGCGGCGGCCGGGTCCAGGGCGGTGATCCGCAGCTGCCCGGGCTGTTCGGTGGGCAGCACCAACTCGGTGTCGACGACCTGGAGTTCGGGGCCGAACAGGGTGGAGAGGGCGGGCCGGGGCCGGTCGTCCTGGAGGGCCATCACCTCCCGCAGCACGCCGGTGAGCTGGTCGGCCATCTCCTCGGCGGAGGCGAAGCGGCGGGCCGGGTCGGGGTCGGTGGCGCGGACCAGGAAGCGGTAGTAGGACTCGTACCGGGCGAAGGCCTCGACGTCCTCGGGGCCGGGCAGCGTGTCGCGGTAGGTGGTGCTGTAGCCCTGGAAGTCGAAGGTGAGCACCGCGAGGGTGCGGGCCACGGTGTAGAGGTCGGAGGCGGGGGAGGGGCCGTCGGTGGCGATCTCCGGGGCCTGGTAGCCGATGGTGCCGTAGATCGGGCCGTCGTCGTCGAGGCGGCGGACCGCGCCCATGTCGATGACCTTGAGCGTGTCCCCGCTCTGGATCACGTTGTCGATCTTGAAGTCGCAGTACACCAGGCCCCGGCCGTGCAGGTAGCCCAGCGCCGGGAGCGCCTCCAGCGCGTACGCGATCGCCTGCTCGACCGGCAGCGGCTCGCGCCGCCCGTCCGGGGTGCGGCGGTCGTTGGCGATGTCCTTGAGCGACTTGCCGCCGACGTACTCCATCACGATGTAGCCGTCGGTGGAGCCGGTGAGCAGGTCCGGGTGCTCGGCGAAGTTGATGATCCGGACGATGTTCGGGTGGTCCACCTCGGCCAGGAAGCGGCGCTCGGCGACGGCCGCGGCCAGCGCGTCCTCGTCCCCGGTGTCCAGCAGGCCCTTGAGCACGACCCACTTGTCGTTGACCCGCCGGTCCACCGCCAGGTATATCCAGCCGAGCCCGCCGTGCGCCAGGCAGCCGACCACCTCGTACTGGCCGCCGACCAGGTCGCCGCGGCGCAGCTTGGGCGTGAAGGAGTACGGCGTGCCGCACTTGGTGCAGAAGCCGTCCGGGCGGCCCGGTCGGCCGTTCTTCTCCCGGCCCACCGGGCTGTCGCACTTGGAGCAGTACCGCTTGCGCTCCGGCACCTCGGGATTGGCCAGCACGGCCTGCGCCGGGTCGGCGGTCTCCACGGTCGGCACGGTGACCAGGCCGGCACCCAGCCGGTTGCGGGTGCCCGCGCTGACGCTGCCGCGGGTGGAGCGCACCGAGACCGAGCGGCCGCTGCCGGTGCGGGTCGAGCGGTGCGAGCGGGAGCGGCCGGACATCGAGCGGGAGGCGC
>NZ_JAFLNG010000778.1 GCF_017427025.1 Streptomyces sp. FH025 | reverse complement strand
GTGCCTTCGCCGACCCCGGCCAGGAACTGATCGCCGCGGCCTGGCGCGAGGTGCTCGGCCACGACCGCTTCACCGCGGACTCGCACTTCTTCGAGGTCGGCGGCCACTCGCTGCTCGCCGCCCAGCTCGCCGCCCACCTGGAACCGCACCTCGGCAGCCGCCCACCGCTGCGCACCCTGTTCCGCCACGCCGTGCTGGCCGACCAGGCCCGCGTCCTGACCGGAGGTGCCGCATGACCGCCCCCTCCGCCGTCCTCGAAGACGGCCACCGCGAACTCGTCGACGCCTTCGAGAGCTTCGTGCGTCGCGAACTCGTCCCGCTCGCCGCCGAGTTGCCCGAGACCGCCGACCAGGTCCCGGCCGACCTGCGGACCTACGTCCGCAAGCGCTCCGCCGCCCTCGGCTTCTACGCGGGCGACTACCCCGAGGAACTCGGCGGCGCCGACATGCCGTTCACCGCCGTCGTCCTGCTGCACCACGCCGCCGGGCGCAGCGGCTGCGTGCTCGCCCCGTACGCGCTGGCCGGCTCCGACGGGCCCAGCCCGCTGCTGCGGCACGGCACCCCCGAGCAGATCGAGCGCCACCTCGTCCCGCTGGTGCGCGGCGAGCAGACCCGCTGCCTGGCGCTCACCGAGCCGCACGCAGGCTCCGACGCGTTCCGGCTCACCACCACCGCCGTGCGCACCGGCGACGGCTGGGTGCTGAACGGGCGCAAGACCTTCGTCAGCAACGCCGAGCACGCCGGGATCGCGCTGGTCGTCGCCGCCACCGACCTCGGCGACGGCCCCACCGCCGGGGCCACCGCCTTCGTGCTGCCGATGGACCAGCCCGGCCTGCGGATCGGCCAGCGCTACGAGGGCATGTCCGGCGAGCCGCTGTTCGAGCTGCTGCTCGACCAGGTCACCGTCGGCCCGGAGGCCGTCATCGGCGGCGAGGAGGGCATCGCCGCGGCCACCGCCCTCGCCATGGACAGCCTCTCCCGCGGCCGCCTGGTGGTCGCCGCGATGTGCAACGGCATCTCCGAGTACGCGCTGCGCGTCGGCGTCGAGTACGCCCGCGAGCGGCGCGCCTTCGGCAAGGTGATCGGCGAGTACCAGCACGTCCAGGAGCACCTGGTGGCCACCCGCGCCGAGGTGGAGGCCTCCAAGCTGCTCACCCTCGCCTGCGCCCGGCTGGTGGACGAGGGCACCGAGTCGCCCGAGAACGCGGCGCTCGCCAAGCTCACCGCCTCCGAGACCGCCGTGCGCGCCGTCGACCGCTCGCTCCAGGTGCACGGAGCCACCGGCTGGGTGCGCGGCCACCCGCTGGAGTTCCTGTACCGCTACGTCCGGATGACCACGATCATCGAGGGGACCTCCGAGGTCCAGAAGGTGATCATCGCCCGTTCCATGGGCCTGAACTGATGATCAGTCACCTTTCCGAGTCTCTGGAGTCGATGATGGAAACCCTCAGCATCGGGTACGGCCGTCCGCACCGGGACGGCGCGGTCCTCGACCTCTTCACCAGCTGGGCGCACCGCACCCCGCACGCGCCCGCCCTGATCGACGGCGAGCACACCTACTCCTACGCCGAACTCGACCACCTCGCCGACACCGTCGCCGACGCCCTGCGCGGCCGGGTCGGCAAGGGCGACCTGGTCGGCGTCTGCCTCGGCCACTCGGTCGGCCTGGTCGCCGTCACCCTGGCCGCCGCCAAGCTCGGCGCCGTCCACCTGCCGCTCGGCCCGCGCCCCGGCGAGCGGAGACTGCAAGCCGTCGCCGAACAGCTGCGCCCGGTCTGTCTGGTTGGCGAGGACGCCGTGCTGCCACCCGGCGGAGACCGGCTCGCACTGGACCTGCCCGGCGGCGCGGTCCAGGCGGCCCTGACCACCGGCGGGCAGGTGACCGTCCCGCCCGGCACCCACTACGCGGTGCTCACCTCCGGCTCCACCGGCACCCCCAAGGCCGTCGCCGTCACCGAACCCGGGCTCGGCGCGCTGCTCCAGTGGTATCGCGAGCTGACCGGCCTCGGCCCCGGCGAGCGGCACAGCCTGCTGATCGGCGTCGCCTTCGACCCGCACGTCCTGGAGCTGTGGGCCGGCCTCACCTCCGGCGGCGCGCTGGTCGTCGCCCCCGAGGCGGTCCGCTGGGACTCCGCCGCGCTCACCGACTGGTGGCGCGAGGCCGGCATCACCGCCGCCATCCTGCCCACCCCGCTGGCCGAGCCCGTCCTCGCCCGGCCCTGGGCCACCGGGCTGGCGCTGCGCCACCTGACCGTCGGCGGCGACCGGCTGCGCCGCGCCCCCGGGGCCGACGTCACCGCGACCGTCCACAACGCCTACGGCCCGGCCGAGGCCACCGTCACCACCACCGTGCACACCATGGCGCCCGGCGGCGGCCACGGCGAGGGCGCCCCGCCCATCGGCCTGCCGATCCCCGGCGCGGTCGTCCTCGTCACCGACGAGCAGGGCCACCCGGTGCCCAGGGGCGAGGCCGGTGAGCTGCGGATCGGCGGCCAGGGCCTGGCCGCCGGGTACCTCGACCCCGAGCTGACCGCCCGCCGTTTTGTCGAGGTGCCGCCCGGCGTGGACGGCATCGACCGGGTCTACCGCAGCGGCGACCGGGTGGTGATGCGCGCCGACGGCGTCCTGGAGTTCCAGGGCCGCCTCGACGACCAGGTCAAGGTCAGCGGCGTACGGATCGAACCCGCCGAGGTCGAGGCCGCCTTCGAGCGCGACCCCCGGGTGCACCGTGCCGTGGTCGTCGCCGAGACGGCGGCCGCGGGCGGCGTGCGGCTGCTCGCCTTCGTCCAGGCCGAGGCCGGTGCCGAGGACGGTGCCGAGGGCGGCGTCGAACCGGCGAGCCTGCTGGACGCCGTCCGGCCCTGGCTGCCCGAACAGGCCGTCCCCTCCGCCGTCCGGCTGGTCGGCAGCTACCCGCTGGACGCCAACGGCAAGGTGGACCGCGCCGCGCTGCTCGCCACGGAGGCGCCGGCGCCCACGGGCGAGGACGGCGACACCCCGGTCGAGCGCACCGTCCTGAAGCTCTGCCGCGAGCTGGTCGGCCGCGCCGACCTCGGACCGAACGACAACTTCCTGGCCGCGGGCGGCAATTCGCTCGCCGCCGCCCGACTGCTGGAGGCCCTGGAAGGCGAGTACGGGGTGCGGCTGCGCGCCCCCCTGCTGCTGCGCCAGCCCGACCTGCGGGCGATCGCACGGCTCGTCGAGGAGCGGATGCCCGGCACCGCTTCCGCCTGACCGCCCGACACCTCCGCCAGGGGCGCCCCGGCCTCGCCGCCGGGGCGCCCGGAAGGGAACCACCCATGACTCCCACCGCCGCCGCTCCGA
>NZ_JAFLNG010000777.1 GCF_017427025.1 Streptomyces sp. FH025 | reverse complement strand
CGCCGACACCGCCGAGGTGGCCCGGGACTGGGGCGTACCGTCGCTCGACCGGTGGGCTCCCGACTCCGCAGCAGACCAATCCGCAGCAGACCAAGGAGAGTAGCGTTGCAGCGCGAGATCTTCACCGAGCAGCACGACGACTTCCGGGCCACCGTGAAGGCCTTCCTCGCCAAGGAGGTGCTGCCGCACTACGACCGTTGGGAGAAGGCCGGCATCGTCGACCGCTCCGTCTGGCTCGCGGCCGGCCGCCAGGGCCTGCTCGGCATCGCCGTCCCCGAGGAGTACGGCGGTGGCGGCAACCCGGACTTCCGCTACGCCGCCGTACTGGCCGAGGAGTTCGCCCGGGCCGGTGCCTCCGGGCTGGCGATCGGCCTGCACAACGACATCATCGGCCCGTACCTCACCTCGCTCGCCACCGAGGAGCAGAAGCGCCGCTGGCTGCCCGGCTTCTGCAGCGGCGAGCTGATCACCGCGATCGCGATGACCGAGCCCGGGACCGGCTCCGACCTGCAGGGCATCCGCACCCAGGCGGTCGACCGGGGCGACCACTACCTGCTCAACGGTGCCAAGACCTTCATCTCCAACGGCATCCTCGCCGACCTGGTGGTCGTGGTCGCCCGCACCACCCCCGAGGGCGGCGCGCACGGGCTGAGCCTGCTGGCCGTCGAGCGCGGCACCCCCGGCTTCGAGCGCGGCCGCAACCTCGACAAGATCGGCCAGAAGGCCCAGGACACCGCCGAGTTGTTCTTCGAGGACGTCCGGGTGCCGAAGGAGAACCTGCTCGGCGAACTCAACGGCGGCTTCGTCCACCTGATGCAGAACCTCGCCCAGGAGCGGCTCACCATCGCGGCCGCGGCGATCGCCGGCGCCGAGTACCTGGTCGAGATCACCACCGACTACGTCAAGCAGCGCGAGGCCTTCGGCCGTCCGCTGGCCAAGCTCCAGCACGTCCGCTTCGAGATCGCCGAACTGGCCACCGAGTGCGCGATCACCCGGACCTTCGTCGACCGCTGCATCACCGAGCACAACCGTTACGCCCTCACCCCGGCCGACGCCTCGATGGCCAAGTGGTGGGCCACCGAACTACAGAAGCGCACCGCCGACCGATGCCTCCAACTGCACGGTGGGTACGGGTACATGAGTGAGTTCCCGGTCGCCCGGGCGTTCACCGACGGTCGCATCCAGACCATCTACGGCGGCACCACCGAGATCATGAAGGAGATCGTCGGCCGCTCCATCCTCGGCTGAACCCCCGTTCGGCCTCCTGCCCCGACATTCCGCGAATCCCCGCTACATCCCGCCACATCCCACTACGTTCCGCGAGATCCCGCTACGTCCCGCGAAACCCCCGTGAAATCCCGTGAAGTTCCGTGAAGTTCCGCTGAAAGGCGTTTCCACCGTGACCACCGAAGCGTACGTCTACGACGCGATCCGCACCCCGCGCGGCCGTGGCAAGGCCACCGGCTCGCTGCACGGCACCAAGCCGATCGACCTGGTCGTCGGCCTGATCCACGAACTGCGCCGCCGATACCCCGAGTTGGACCCGGCCGCGATCGACGACATCGTGCTCGGCGTGGTCAGCCCGATCGGCGACCAGGGCTCCGACATCGCCCGGATCGCCGCCATCGCGGCCGGACTGCCCGACACCGTGGCCGGCGTCCAGGAGAACCGCTTCTGCGCCTCCGGCCTGGAGGCCGTCAACCTGGCCGCCGCCAAGGTCCGTTCGGGCTGGGAGGACCTGATCCTGGCCGGCGGCGTGGAGTCGATGTCCCGGGTGAAGATGGCCTCCGACGGCGGCGCCTGGTTCGCCGACCCGATGACCGCGTACGAGACCAACTTCGCCCCCCAGGGCATCGGCGCCGACCTCATCGCCACCATCGAGGGCTACTCCCGCACCGACGTGGACGCCTTCGCCGCCGAGTCCCAGGCCCGCGCCGCCAAGGCCCAGGCGGACGGCCTGTTCGACCGCTCGGTGGTCCCGGTGCGCGACCGCAACGGCCTGGTCGTGCTGGAGCGCGACGAGTTCATCCGCCCCGGCACCACCGTCGAGACCCTGGCCGGCCTCAAGCCCTCCTTCGCCGCCATCGGCGAGGCCGGCGGCTTCGACGCCGTCGCCCTCCAGAAGTACCACTGGGTCGAGGCCATCGACCACGTCCACCACGCGGGCAACTCCTCCGGCATCGTGGACGGCGCCGCCCTCGTCGCGATCGGCAACCGCGAGGTCGGCGAGCGGTACGGGCTGCGCCCGCGCGCCCGGATCGTCTCCGCCGCCGTCTCCGGCTCCGAGCCGACCATCATGCTCACCGGCCCCGCCCCGGCCACCCTCAAGGCGCTCGCCAAGGCCGGGCTGACCGCCGCCGACATCGACCTGGTGGAGATCAACGAGGCCTTCGCGGCGGTCGCGCTGCGCTTCATCCGCGAACTCGGCTTCCGCCACGACCAGGTGAACGTCAACGGCGGCGCGATCGCCCTCGGCCACCCGCTCGGCGCCACCGGCGCGATGCTGCTCGGCACCGTGATCGACGAACTGGAGCGGCGCGACCTGCGCTACGGCCTGGTCACCCTCTGCGTGGGCGGCGGCATGGGCATCGCCACCGTCGTCGAGCGCGTCTGAGCCCACCCGTCGCCCACCGCCACCCTCTTGCGACACTCCCCCCAGACTCCGTCCGAGGGGACCCCCATCGCGTGGCACCTCCCCTTGCAGATCTGGAGAACCCTGATGAGCGACACCACCACCATCCACTGGGAGCAGGACCAGGACGGTGTGGTCACCCTCGTCCTCGACGACCCCACCCAGTCCGTCAACACCATGAACGAGGCCTTCACCGCCGACTTCGAGGCCGTCGTCGAGCGCCTGGCCGGTCTCGGGGACTCGCTGCGCGGCGTGGTGATCACCTCCGGCAAGAAGACGTTCTTCGCCGGCGGTGACCTGCGGATGCTCTCCGCGGCCCGCCCCGAGGACGCCGAGGTCGTCTTCGAGAAGTCCATGCGGATCAAGCGGTCCCTGCGCAAGCTGGAGACCCTCGGCAAGCCCGTCGTCGCCGCCGTCAACGGCAGCGCGCTCGGCGGCGGCCTGGAGATCGCCCTCGCCTGCCACCACCGGATCGCCCTGAACACCCCCGCCAGCCGGATCGGGCTGCCCGAGGTCACCCTCGGCCTGCTGCCGGGCGGCGGCGGGGTGGTCCGTACAGTGCGGCTGTTCGGCATCACCGACGCCCTGCTGAAGTTCCTGCTGGAGGGGCGCCAGTACCGGCCCGCGCAGGCGCTGGAGCACGGACTGGTGCACGAACTGGTCGACACCCCGGAGGAGTTGACGGCCCGGGCGAAGGCCTGGATCG